>NZ_LR214954.1 GCF_900660485.1 Mesomycoplasma neurolyticum | reverse complement strand
TTCTTTTCCTGCAATATCAATAATATATTTAAGTTCGCTTTCTGTATTGGTGATAGGATTTTCCTTTGAAATTTTAGAAATCAAAAATGTAATTGGTCAAAATAAATAATAAAAAAAATATATAATTCATCAAGTATTTTTTAAAAAAGTTATTGGGAATTTTCTCGCAATAATTTTAGGGATAATTTCACCCAATTAAAACAATAATAGGTGTCATAATAGCTGTTTGATATAATATTTCTCAATTATTATTTAAACTTAATGAACTAACTATAGCACTCATAGTTGCAGATGCTGCAATATTAACAATATTATTAATTAACAAAATTGTTGATAAAGTGCCTGAAAATTTTTTATGCAATTTTAAAATTTTCTTTTTAACGAATTGGTGTTTATCTTTAAAATAATCTTCAAGTTTGGCTGTTTAATTGATAAAAATGATGTTTCAGAAGCTGATGATAAAGATGAAATTATCACTAATATAAATATTAATAATGATAAAATAATTAATTTCAAATCTTGCATTATGATTCACCTTCTTCAAAAAATAAACCTATTTTTGGGTCAAATTGTAACACAATATCCCCTGTTGCTCCATTTCTATGCTTAGCAATAATTAAATTGGTATCTTGAATTTCATTTTTAGGCACATCTTTTTTATAATAATTAGGTCTATGTAAAAATGCTACAATATCAGCATCTTGCTCAATAGCACCTGATTCTCTAAGATCTGACATCAATGGTCTTTTATCTTCTCTTTCTTCAACTTTTCTTGATAATTGTGATAATGCAATAACAGGGCAATTAATTTCTCTTGCCAACTGTTTTAGTTGTCTAGATATTTTAGAAACTTCTACCTGTCTATTATTGCCTGAACTTGCTAAATCAATCAGTTGTAGATAATCTACTATAATTAAATCAATTTTTTTAATTCTATTCATTAATTTTTTAGTTTTTCAAATCAACTCATGAAGTTTCAAACCTCCTGAATCATCAATAAAAAGTTTATAATTATTAATTTTTTTTTATATGCTCTGAAATATTTAGTCATTCATAACTAGTTAATAAATGAGGTTTTTTAAAAGAATTACCTTCAATACCTGTGTTAGAAGCTAAAATCCTTGTAACAAGCTGACTAGCTTGCATTTCTAAAGAAAAAAAAGCACATGTTTTATCATTTTCTACAGCATTACGCGCTAAATTAAGAGCCATTGCTGTTTTTCCCATAGAAGGTCTTGCTGCTAGAATTATTAAATCACCATTTTGTAAACCTGAAGTTATACGATCTAAACTTGGAAAACCTGTACTAATTCCTTTAAGATTTTGATCATTTTTTCTAGAAAATAAATCATTAAGAATTTCTTGTGTAATTTTTTTTATTTCTTGAAAATCTTTAATTTCAACACCCCGTGATATTTCGATTAATTTTGCTTCAAAATTATTTAAAATATTTCTGCATTAACTGTTTCATTAGTGTTGATTTCTTTACAGCAAAATCAATAGCAATTTTAGCTTTTCTTAAATTTGATTTTTCTATGAGTAAACTCATCGCTTCACGCACAGTTGAATAATATGGTGCATCTTCTAAATAAATAAGCAAATCCGATACTTCTTTTACATATGAATTTGCATTTTTTTCGTTAATTCAATTTAAAATATAATTTGATCAACAGTTTTTGAAGCAAAAAATAAATCACTCATGCTTCAAAACTATCTTATTTTTGGTCAGTAAAATCATTTTTTCAATATAAGGGATAATTTTATTATGTTCTTCTTTGTTTAATAAAATATAACTTATAATCGAGTTTTCAACATCTTCAGTTAAATATAATTTCTAGACATCTTGTTTTATAACCTTTATTCTTAAATGTGCTATAACATCTTTATGTAATTTAATGTTAAGTGATCTTAAACCAAAAGAATTAATATGAATATGTTCTTCTAGAGTATGTTTTGGAAGTTGATATTCAATTCTTCTAATTTTTTATGAATTTTTTTAGCTGTAATTGAATTATGAGGAACATCATTGTGTGCCTTTAGTTTAAATTCTATATAGTATTGTTAATTTTTCAGCTAATTGCTTCGCTTCTTCAACTTTTTGTTTAATTTTATTGTTTTCTTCTTCATTCTTTTTTCTAAAAATAAAGTTGTTGTTTTATTCACTGGGAGAGCATAGCCATTTTTAATTAAAAAGTTTTTAGCATAACCATCAGATACTTCCACAACTTGATTTAATTTATAATCTTTATTAAATTCTTTAATTATTATTACTTTCATTTTTCACACTCACTATTGCTTGTCTTATATTATCAACAAAAACCTCAAGAGTTTCACCTGAACTTTCAGCTGCTGATGCAGCGAAGTGACCACCACCACCAACTCTTTCAGCAATAATTTGAACATTAGCTGTTCCATTACTTCTTGCTGACATTTTATATTTATCTCCATTTTTTATTTTAGCTATAATAAATACAGCTTGTCTACCTTGTACATTAAGCATAAAATCTGCTGCCATAGAAATAACATCAATATCTGCTTCTTGCTTAGAATATGCCATAAGATAACCGGGTTTTACTTCTTCATGCTTATATGTTAATTCTTTAATTAAATTGAAAATTTCTTCGCTATATTTTAATGTTTCAACTGAAATTTTACTTTGTGCTCCATATGTAATTAAAAATGCTGCTGCATCAAAGTTTTAGTAGAAGTAGATTTAGAAAATTGTTTTGTATCCATATAAATACCATTTAATAACATTTGAGCTATAAAACTGTCAATAAATTTAACTTCTGATGTTGTATATAAATTTATAATATCTGTAACTATCTCTGATGTTGAAGAAGTTGTTGTATCTATATATTCATTTCCACTGGATATAAATTCAAGATTTTGATCACCAATTCTATGGTGATCAAAAATAAAGACATTTTCCGGTTTAGTTTTAGCAAAAGCATCTTCATTTTCAATTCTTTTTCTATCTGCTGTATCAACCATAATTACAATTGTATTTTCATCAGTCATTTTTTTAGCAACTGATGGTTTAATAAATATTTTATCAGGAAAGAAATTTATATTTGCTCTTATAAACATTTCAGTTGTTGTATCAAAAGTAGAATTTTGAATATAAAAATTTTTCTTTTGCTTGTACTTATATTTAGAATAATTTACTAAAAAATGACCTAGTCCATATGCAGAACCTAATGCATCTAAATCTGAAAACTTATGACCATAAATAATAATATTTTTTATTTCTGGTTTTTTAAGCCTATTTAATAAATTTTTAGAAACATAATTAAGTTCACTTCTACTAATACTTGGTTCAATTTCCATATTTGAACCATAAACAATCGGTTTATTACCATATTTAAAAACTGTAACTTGGTTACCACCTCTTGTTTTTGAAAAAAGCAAAGCATCTTTTGCAAGTTGATTTAATTTTAAAATTTCATCTGTTCCATAAGCAAATCCTATTGAAAAAGTTATGGGTTGATTCGCAACTTTGTAATTTGATAATTTAGTTTCGATTTCTTTAAAAGTGTCAAAATTTTTTGTTCTAAATTTAGCAAAATTTTCATAATTTGTTATTAGTAAAAATTTACCATTAGCATACTGTTTATATGAAAAATTCATTTTACTTGAAATTTCTTCTAACAAATTAACTGCAGTAATTTGATATTTGAAAAAATCTTCTTGAACCATAACAGTTGATAACAAATGATAATTATCAATCTCTAATTCACCTACAACTATTTTTCATTTATATAATTCTTTAAAATATTTTCAGAAATTGTAACATCACTTATTGTAATAATGTTTTTATCATTATATTTTTTGATACGATATTCAAAACCAGAATGTTTGTAGTCTCATTCATAATCTAAAATATTTAAATTGCTATTTTGCTTTTCATCATTAAATAAAAAATCAACGCTTTTCCCTATTATTTGTTCACCAAATCTTTTTTTAATAAAAGAAGAAATTCAAATTATCTTTCCATTTGCAGAATATAAAATTAAACCTAAATTATTTTCTTCCACTACATCATTTACATATTCATAAATAGATGAATTAACAACATTAGTTCTTCTTAAGTAATATTTGATAATTTTCATAAACAAATAATTAATTAAAATAAGGTTGAGTATAATAATTATTGATGAAAATCACAATGGGAATGTTATAAACTGCAAAATAATTAATGAAAGCAAAATAAAACTAGTGAAAATAACAAAAAAAATTATTACTAATTCTAAAAACTTGGGTCTAAATTTCATATTTTAAATTATAAAACAAAACAATTTTTTTCACATTAAATAAATTATAAAAATACTTTAAAAATAAAAATATTGTTTTAAAAAATATTTTTGTGTTAAAATTTAAATACTTTTAATTTTTAATAAATATATAAATTTTAATTAAAGTTAAAATTATAAATTATAGAACTAGAATTATTTAAACTTAATAAATAGAGGTGGATAATGGCAAATATAAAATCAAAGATCAAAAGAATTAAAACAAATGAAAAATCCAGAGTAAGAAATGCAGCTATTAAATCAAGATTAAGAAAAGCTATTAAAAAGCCAAATTGGCTATTGTCGCTAAACAAAGCAATGCTCAAGAATTAGTTTCAAAAGCTCACAAAGAAGTTAATACAGCTGTTTCAAAAGGTGTTTTACACAGAAATAATGGTTCAAGAAAAATTTCTAGACTTGATCTTTTTGTTAACAAAAATTTAAATCCTAGTTCTAGCAACTAATTAATAAATTTATTTTTTTATTTTAATTTATAAATGCATCATTAAATTTTATTCCCTAAATTATAATGATGCATTTTTTTAATTTAAAATATTTTATATTTAAATGTTTTAAAAATAACACAAACTAAATAAAATAATAATAATAATAATAATAATTTTTATAAATATCTTTTTACACAAACGATATTTTAAAATTTATTTTAGGTGATGGAAAACAAAATATGCAATGATGTAAACGAAATAAAGGTATTTATGACATATATTCTTCTAAAACCATTGACGAAAAACCAATAACTAAAATTAATGAATATGATTTTGAAGATTATTATATAACAATTGCTGGTAGTGGAGCTAATTGTGGAAAATTTTTTTATAGAAAAGGCAAATTTTCTATAATGCAAAGTGTTTGATTAATA
The DNA here is from genome assembly GCF_900660485.1 of Mesomycoplasma neurolyticum. Taxonomy (NCBI): domain Bacteria; kingdom Bacillati; phylum Mycoplasmatota; order Mycoplasmoidales; family Metamycoplasmataceae; genus Mesomycoplasma; species Mesomycoplasma neurolyticum. Next base: position 13,667 of record NZ_LR214954.1, on the reverse strand, counting down.
GTAAACAATCAAACATTATCACTAACAAATATCTTTATTTTTTACTTGGAAATAAAAAAAGATGAGCGTTTTGGTAAGAGAATAAGTGCATAACCTAACATAAATAAAAATGATCTAATAGATTTTAAAGTGAAAATCCCATTATTAAATATTCAAAATTCAATATAGATATTATTAAATTTTAGGTTTCAAGTAGTGGAATTTTGATATTGATTTTTTTTTATTTTCTTCAGTATTAATACCTTTAAAGTTTTTTATCATTAATTTAATAAGTTTGATTGTTTTCATTTGTTTTCTCCTTGAATGTTGGTTTTTTAGTTTGGTGTTCTAAGATGGTGTTTCGGTACTTTTGTTATATGAAGAGAGTAGTCTATAAAAATTTATATTAAATCATGAATGTCTACATTAAAGTAAACTATAGTGGACAGTAAAAAAATGCTTACAAATTACAAAATAAATTAAATATAACTCTAAGAAGAAAGGCCTGAATAATTGATTTTTTTTATAAACTACTCTCTTCATATAACAAAAGGTTTAGTTTTAATTGAATAATAATAGTATCTGTTCTAATTGTTTTGCTCTTGTATCATATAACTTTTTCTATAGAAGTTTATTAATAAATTTAAATCAGTACTATTATTATGATAACTATCTAAATAACCTTTTCTTTTAGCAATAAACTTATCACCTTCTCTTGTAACTACTTGATATGCTAAAGACCAAAAGTAGGTATTATTTTCATTTTCAAACAACTCAATATCGAATACAAAGAAATTATTTTCAAAATGACTAACATTTATGATTATTTCTCTTTAAATTTATATGTTATTTTATCTCATGATTCACCCATAGTGTAACGATAATTCTCAACATCATCATACCTAATTATATGATTTTTTTGTTCTAACTTTACTCGATTCATAATCACAGTTCTACTCATAATTCTTTTTTCTGTCACTTCAAGTTTAAAGTTTCTTAATTTACTATTAGTTTTGAGAATCTCTTGTGATTTTTTGTTAAGAAATAGTGCTGTTAAAATACTTGCATACACAAACGCTTCTCTAACATATAGAACTTTTGCTTGGTAGATTTTGTAAATAATTTTTACAGGTTCGAATAATGGGATGTAATCAATCTTTTTATCTTTTGTTTTGTAACCATACTTAGATTTGATATCACTTCTTGTAACAATGTATAACTTATTATTAACCCTATTGTATCAATAACTAGCAATCTTTATATTTTCGTAGACATTAATTACTCTTTTTAAAAAGTAGGTTTCATTTAAATTGTTCATAAATAACTTTGATTTAGTTTTGTTATATTTTATATCTTTAAATATTTCTGGATGCTTTTCTAATAACTTATCTAACTCTTTGTTACTATCTATTTCTATTATTGTTCGATCATCTTCTGCTATGTAAAGGGTGTATTCCCTTCCTTTTTTTACTTCATTAAACATATTTTTTATAATTTTAAACATGTTCTTTTCTTCAGTAGGTCTCTTTTTTATTGATAACTCTTTATATAATTTCATTTTTTCGTCTCCTTGAATATTGGTTTTGTAGTTTGGTGTTCTGATATGGTGTATTGATGCTTTTGTTATATGAAGAGAGTAGTCTATAGATTTTATTAATTTGTGAATGTCTACCCTAAGGTAAACTTAAAAGAGTGATTAAAAAACTTAAACTATGGATCATTAATAAAAAAAAATAGAAAGGAGGCTTTAAACAATTTAAAAATTAGAACAATTAATCAAAGATTTAAAAACATTAAAAGGCACAAACTTAATCCAAATTTCTCACATATTGGAAAACTTTACTATTAACATAGAAGAGTTAAGAAGTAAGGGAATAGATGTTCTAGACTCTGAAGACTTGGACTATTTAGAAAATAAAACAGTTAACCAATTACTTGGGGAAGTTTCTACCTTTGAGGGAATTAATAACTTTTTTGAAGTGATCCACTTCTTACAAAGAGCTGAGGAGAGCACCCCCCCGTGTTTGGCATCTTTTCATGGGGACAATTTGAGCCAATGAGTGGCCAAGAAGTTGCCGAATTAATAAATGATAACCCCGATTGTTTCACTCCTAAAAATTTAGAGAATTAAAAAGTCATTAAGACATACCACTAGTCCCGAATATAGCAATAAGCGATAAAAAATGCTTAAATAATTGATTTTTTATAGACTACTCTCTTCATATAACAAAAGGTTTAATTTTAATTAAATAATAAGAAATAAGTTTTATTTTTCTTTTTCTTGCTCATTAGCAAATTTAATTGCTTTTTTAATAGATTTTTTAACATCAGGAATTAAATTAGTGAACTCATTAAATAAAATTTCTAATTCATTTTCAATTTCTAAAATTTCTGCTTTTAGTTGTTCTTTATCCACTTCTTCTTCTAGTAAATCAATGTATCTTCCAGGTACAAGTGAATAATCATTTTCTTTAATTTCATTTAATGAAACTCTTTTTGCAAAACCTTTGATACTAAAATCTTTATTTAACTTAGCATCATTATAAGCAGAAACTATTTCATTAATATTTTCTGTGTTAAACACTCTAAGTTTTTTAGTAGCTAATTCTCCTAAATTTTCAGCATTAATAAAGATAACATCGTCATTTAATTTGTTATTATTAAAAATTCAGATTGTGGCAGGAATAGTTGTTGTATAAAATAATTTAACTGGTAAAGAAATTATTGCTTCTATTTTATTTTCTTCAAGCATTTTTTTTCTAATGCTTAGCTCTTCTTTTTGCGAAGAAGAAAGTGCACCATTAGCAAGAATAACAGCTGCTCTACCATTTTTATTTAATTTATATAAAATATGTGATAATCAAGCATAATTAGCATTCGTTGCAGGCGGTAGTCCTCATTTGTATCTTGGATCATCTGAAGCATTTTCATTTTCTCATATTTCAAGATTAAATGGTGGATTTGCTAATACAATATCAAATTGTTCAAAACCACTTAAGTCTTCTTTGAAAGTGCTTTCTGCTTTGGAACCAAGATATGTATCATCAGGATCAAAACCATTTAAAATTAAGTTAATTTTTGCTAATTTTCATGTTGTAGATGAAAATTCTTGACCATATACTCTCATTTGGGTTATATCTTTTTTATGTTTTTCTAAATATTTTTTAGCTTGAACAAACATTCCACCTGTTCCACAAGCTGGATCATAAATTTTACTATCGCTGTCTGGAGCTAAAATAGCAACCATAAGTTCTACAATTGATTGTGGTGTGTAAAATTCTGCACCATTTTGACCTTGTTTTCTAAAAAAGTTTCCTAAAAAATATTCATATAGTCCACCTATAAAATCTTCTTTAAGTTCAGAAAAATTAATGTCAGAAAACTGTTTAATTACTTTACTTAATTTTTGTTTGTCTAAATCTTCACGACTAAAATTTTTTTCAAATAAACCTTTTAATGAATTGTTTTGTTCTTCTAGCGCTAATAAAGCCTCATCGATTTTTATCCCAATTTCTTCTTTACTTATATATTTTTGAATATTTGATCAGCTGGCACTTTCTGGCACAATAAATTGAACATCATACCTTTTAAGTAAATTTAAATCTTTTTTTGCTAATAATCATTTTCTTTCACCATCATTCAAATATTTTTTTCTAATTTGTTCTCCTGCTTTTTCATATTTATCAGACATTGCTTTTAAAAATATAATAGCAATAATAATGTGCATATATTGTTCAGAAGAAACCTTCCCTTTCATTTCATCACATGATTTTCATAATTTTTCTTTGATTGAATCAATATAATTGATTTCGATATTTTGTTTGGACATTTTTTTACCTCTTTTTTTTTTTTTTGAATTTAATATATAAATTCTTATATATAATTTTTAATTAAATAGCTAAATAATTATTTAAAATTGCATTTATTTTTAGATGCAATAATATTATAACATGAATTATGAGTTTTTTTACAAAATTTTTATTTTTTATTAAAAATTTCTTTTTCGTGATTTTGAAAAGTATTTTTTTGTTTCTTTAATTAATATCTTTTATTGAATTTTGTGTTTTTAAAGGAGGAATTTTTACACTATATAATATAATAAATCATTATTGCTTAAGAAACTTTGAGCAGGACCTTTAGCGATTGTGTTTAAATTTAATTGCTCATTTTTAATAAATAAAATAAAAATTTTGTATCTACAATATTATTATCAAGTTTTAAAACAAAAGAGTTACTTGTAGTAGAAAATTTCTCATTTACATAAATAACTGTTCCAGCATATGGACCATGACTTGTAATTAATATATATTCATTATCAAAAATAAAAGTATTAAGTTTACCAAAAATACCATTATTTTTTGTTTTTGATGAATAAACATTAAATTCACCATTTTCTAGTGTTTCATTTTGTTTTATATTTTTACCTTTTAAAAATTTAACAATTTTATTCAATTCATAAATTGCTATTTACATACAAAAAAACATACAAAAACCCAACGCATTTATTTTTTAAAATGTGTTGGGTTTTATTTATAAATGGCAATTTATAAACTTGGGGAAATTTCTAATGTAATTTCTGGTAGAGGACCTAATGGAGTAAAAAATATTGAAGCTTTTAAAAGTGAATATGGTGGAGTCAATTGACTTTTAGTTAAAAATTTAAAAAGTAATCAAATTCAAGGTGAAATTGGAAAATATAATTTTGATCCTTTAAAACACAAATTAATAAAATTGAATAAAAATGAAATGGTTTATTCTATGTACGCTACACCTGGAATTGTTGCAATTAACTTTGAAAATAATGATTTATATATTAATCAGTCTTTTTGCAAAATCATTCCAAACCCACATATTGTAATTCAAAAATATTTATATTTTTATTTAATAAAAAATAAAAATAATTTTTTAAAATTTTCTTCAGGAACTACACAAAAAAATTTAAATTTAAGTTTAGTAAAGAAATTTAACATTAATATTCCACCTTTAGAAATCCAAAATTCAATAATATCTATTATTGAATTTTGGGTTTTCAAATCAGGAATAATAGCTTCTAAGTTATTAATATCTTTTGCATAAATATGTTTGATTACACTGCCATCACCTATTTGTTTTAGTCTTTTTTCTTTTGTTTTTAAAAGAAAAAATAAATATTTTTCGCTTATAATGCTTAAATCTTTTGGTTTAACTAAAAATGCGCCTGTATTAATAGAAAATGGTTTATCTTGTCAAAAAACATTTCCAATACTACCATCTTTAGAAATTGTAATTCCTTTTTCATACATAAATGTATTTATATAACCGAAAATTCCATTATTAAATGAACTACTAGATACAACACCAAATTCACCATTATTTACATCTACATATTTTTTTGTAAGTTTGCTATTACCTGAAATTACTTGAATTATTTCACCAAGTTTATAAATTGCCATTTATGAACTCCTTTCTTTAATTTTTTTAAATATAATTTGATTATTAATCAAAATTATTTTCTGTATTTTATTTTGTATATTTGTTAATATTTTTATTAATTTTTCAAGTTTATTTATAATTAATATCATTTTTTGTTGATTTGCTAATGTTGGAAGTGAAAGTGTTAAATTTAAAATTGTTAAAAAATTTATTCCGCCCAATAATGTTGATGTTTTATTTTTTTGTTTTCAATTTAATCAAAAATTTGAATAATTAAAATATTTAAAAAAGTCTTTTTGAATTTTAGTTTCATCAATATTTAATTTTACTAATGAGCTATCAAAAACAGCTGAGTTTTCTTCATAAATATTTTGAATTCCAAAACTAGGTTCTGGGAATCTAGTAAAGAAAACATCATTTTTGTTAGCAAAAAAACTTTCTAATTTTTCATCATAAAATGTCATTTTGTCATTTAAATTATTATTTTTGAAACTCTTGTAAGTTAAAATATATAAATTATTTTTTTTATCATCTGACTCAAAGTTAATTTTACCCATTTTATATGGTTTTTGTTTATCTAATAAATCAGATAATAAATAATTTTGTTTATTACTTTTATTCATAACATAATTAAGTGTTTTAACTAATAAATTATTAATTTGAAATATAGGATTTTCAAAAAATTTTTCAAAAAATACAAGACTTTCGTTTGTTTTTTTTCAATTTTGAACAATTTCTTTTTGAATACTTAATTCAGGAATACTTAACTTTAAGCTTTTTAATTTTTTCAAACTTAAACGTTTGATTAAATCTCCCTCAATTGCATATTGACTAATTTTAGCATTTAGTGATTTTAATAGTAAATATAAAAAATCTAAAATTACAATATTTTTATTTGGTTTTACAATAATTAAGTGTGATGTAGCACTAAATTTATATTTCCTTAATGTTATAAAAATATTATCTTCAATCCCTAATCTTGGCAATGTAATACAATTTTGAAAATTAAATGTCTCAACTTTTCCAATAATCCCATCATTTTTGGAAGTAGATGAAATTAGAGGGTATTCGCCTTTGCTTTCTGTTGGTTTTTTTAAAATTTTACCAAGATAAAATTTAGCTATTTCTTCTAATTTGAAAATATTAGTATTTTGAATTTGTTTCATATTACTTTTCCTTATTGATTTTAATTTTTGTAGTTATAAAATATTTTTTTGCTTTTGTTTTATGGAAAGACTGTTGCTAATTAAATAAATAATAATGAATTGATTCTATTTTTCTTTTTCTTGCTCATCAGCAAATTTAATAGCTTGTTCAATAGATTTTTCAACATCAGGAATTAAATCAGTGAATTCTTTAAATAAAATTTTGAGTTCATTTTGAATTTCTAGAATCTCTGCTTTTAGTTGTTCTTTATCCACTTCTTCTTCTAGTAAATCAATGTATCTTCCAGGTACAAGTGAATAATCATTTTCTTTAATTTCATTTAATGAAACTCTTTTTGCAAAACCTTTGATACTAAAATCTTTATTTAACTTAGCATCATTATAAGCAGAAACTATTTCATTAATATTTTCTGTGTTAAACACTCTAAGTTTTTTAGTAGCTAATTCTCCTAAATTTTCAGCATTAATAAAAATAACATCGTCATTCAATTTGTTATTATTAAAAATTCAGATTGTGGCAGGAATGCCAGTTGTGTAAAATAATTTATCTGGTAAAGAAATTATTGCTTCTATTTTATTTTCTTCAAGCATTTTTTTTCTAATGCTTAGCTCTTCTTTTTGTGAAGAAGAAAGTGCACCATTAGCAAGAATAACAGCTGCTCTACCATTTTCATTTAATTTATATAAAATATGGGATAATCAAGCATAATTAGCATTTTTTGTAGGTGGTAGTCCTCATTTGTATCTTGGATCATCTGAAGCATTTTCATTTTCTCATATTTTAAGATTAAATGGTGGATTTGCTAATACAATATCAAATTGTTCAAAACCACTTAAGTCTTCTTTGAAAGTGCTTTCTGCTTTTGAACCAAGATGTGTATCATCAGGATCAAAACCATTTAAAATTAAGTTAATTTTTGCTAATTTTCATGTTGTAGATGAAAATTCTTGACCATATACTCTCATTTGAGTTATATCTTTTTTATGTTTTTCTAAATATTTTTTAGCTTGAACAAACATTCCACCTGTTCCACAAGCTGGATCATAAATTTTACTATCGCTGTCTGGAGCTAAAAGAGCAACCATAAGTTCCACAATGGATTGTGGTGTGTAAAATTCTCCACCATTTTGACCTTGTTTTCTAAAAAAGTTTCCTAAAAAATATTCATATAGTCTACCTATAAAATCTTCTTTAAGTTCAGAAAAATTAATGTCAGAAAACTGTTTAATTACTTTACTTAATCTTTGTTTGTCTAAATCTTCACGACTAAAATTTTTTTCAAATAAACCTTTTAATGAATTGTTTTGTTCTTCTAGTGCTAATAAAGCCTCATCGATTTTTATTCCAATTTCTTCTTTACTTATATATTTTTGAATATTTGATCAGCTGGCACTTTCTGGCACAATAAATTGAACATCATACCTTTTAAGTAAATTTAAATCTTTTTTTGCTAATAATCATTTTCTTTCGCCATCATTCAAATATTTTTTTCTAATTTGTTCTCCTGCTTTTTCATATTTATCAGACATTGCTTTTAAAAATATAATAGCAATAATAATGTGCATATATTGTTCAGAAGGAACATTCCCTCTCATTTCATCACATGATTTTCATAATTTTTCTTTGATTGAATCAATATAATTGATTTCGATATTTTGTTTGGACATTTTTTTACCTCTTTTTTTTTTTTTTTGAATTTAATATATAAATTCTTATATATAATGTTTAATTAAATAGCTAAATAATTATTTAAAATTGCATTTATTTTTAGATGCAATAATATTATAACATGAATTATGAGTTTTTTTACAAAATTTTTATTTTTTTTATTTTATTAGTTTTTCAAATATGTTGTTTTAAATAATAAAAATATTAAATGTAATAAATCAATATAAAAAAATGAAACATAACAAATTAAAAAAATTAAAATATTAGCTATATTTAAACAAAATGAAATTAAGTAAATAGATTATTTTTAACAAAAAAAACAAAACACTAATATTAAATGCTGTTAAATGCTGTGTTTTGTTTTTTTAAGATTTAATATAAATTTAAAAAATAAATTAAATGTTTTTATTTAAATAAACCAAAAAATATATAAAAATTGTTAAATTAAAAAATTTTATGTAAAGTGAGTATTTGTGTTTTAACAATTAGTTGAAAAATAAACAAAATTTAAAAAAATTATAATTAAAAGCGTTTTGAAAAAAATATAATAAAATTTTTTTAAATTATTTAATGTAATAAACTATTTTTGCAAAGATATGATTTGTTAATTTTGTAATTAGTTTTTGTTTTAAAACAAATATTAATGTTTAAAGTTATACCTTATATTATTTATTATTTAATTTGAAAGTTATAATTAAATTACCATTTGTAAATATTGGAACTTTTTGAATTAAAATTTTTATATTATCCAAAATTTCGTTTGTGGAAATTTGTGTATTAATATAAACATCACCAATAACTCTGCCATCATTTTCTAACCCTCTTTCATTTGAAATGAAAGGCAATCCAAAACTAAAAATAGCTTGATTTACAAATTCATACAATTTTTTAATAATATTAGTTAAAATCTCCATTCAATGATTAATTTGTTTTTCTTCACCAAACAAAGAGTATTGAATTGGAATCTTATCATTTGTATCATATATATTGTCAACTGATAAAGTAGTATACATTGTATTATCAATAATTTTAAATTCATTATCATTTATATTTTGAATTTTTGGAATTAAATTAACTAATTCATCAAAATCATGTTTAATTTCTAATTTAAAAAAATCAGCTAACAATTCAGTTCTTTCTTTTATTTCTGATTCTTTTCAATTTATAGCATTCAAAATAGTACTATTAGTTTTTGAATATTCAAAATTGTCAAGAAGCAATATTTTATCTTTTAATAAATTTGATATGGAATCATTTTTTTCATTTTTAGTTGGTTGTGATCGAAGCATTGCTCAATTACCAATTAAACCAAAGTAATTTTCATTTAAATATGTATATTCTAAACCCAATGCATCTTTTCAATTAGTAGCTAAAATAGGATATATTAATTTTTTGTATGCTTTATTTTTGATGCTTAGACGAGTGCTGTCTTCTGCTCAGTTTGCAAAACCTTTTTCTGCTATATTTAAAATTGTATAACCTAAATAATCTTTATTTTTTAAACCTAATAATTGTTTATCTATGAGCGCATTATGTACATCTTGAGGTGTTGGCATTTTATATGTAGGATATGAATGAAGCGTTTTAACAAATTCCATTAAAGATAATAAATAATTTTCATTATTTTTTATTTTATTTTTAAATGCTTTTTCATGAAATTGTATAAATATTTCATTATAAGTTGCATTGACTTTTGCAATAGATTGTCTAACGAAATAATTAATGAAAAATTTTAATGTATTTACCAATACTTTTTCATCTATTATTTTATTTTTATAATCATCTAATATTCAATAAAATAATGGATAAGAATCATCTGGGGCAAAAACATTAATTTTATTAAGTAAATTATTAACTACTGGTGAAAAAATATCATGCCTTTTTTTTATTGCATAAAAATATTGTGAAAACTTATACAAATCTTGCAAAACATCTAATTTTGTTTTATTTTCCAAATATCTTTTAAAAATTTTATATCAATTTTTTTTATTTTTTCCCTTTCTTTTTTCTTCATGTTTTAGTGTTCCGGCAAAATACAAAAAAGATTTTATATATTCATCAAATAATTCATCTTTTTTTAATAATTCTTCCATTGGTACTCAATAATCATTATATGCTTTTTCATTTGCCTCGTCAGCACCAAGTAATAATGAATTCCTAATTAAATCTGACAACATTAATTCTTTACCTGTAGAATTAATTCTTTCAAAAATTTCTTGTGGGTCATCATTTTTATTATCTAGCATAATAAAAACAATAGTAAGTTTTTTAATAGAATTAAAAATAATTGTTGCTAATTCAGAATATGAATAAAATTCTAACTTTTTTTTGAATAAATACATAAAATGATTGTAATTTTTTCAAATATTTGAATCTAAATCTCTTTCTGATAATTTGTTAGTCATTAAATAAATTAATTGCTTATTATCGCTAGAAATAGGTTTTAATTTCAATTTATTTTGCAAATGAATTTCATCAAAAGTTGAAAAGTTAAAAAGCAATTCTTCAATTTGTTGCATTTGATTCTTAGATTCAAAGTCATTACCATTATCCAATGTATCATATAGAGCTTTTAACAACAGATAAATCGTGGTTAATCTTTGTTGACCATCTACAATAGAAAAGACTCTTAAGTTATTTATTTTTTCATCTTCAACCAAAACAATCGAACCTAAAAAATGTTGTTTATTTTTTTCTTCAGTTTCAAAGACATCGTCAAATAATTCTTCACAGTGTTCTTTTTGTCAATCATAATTTCTTTGATAAACAGGAATGATATATTGAATATTGTTTTTAAATAATAATTCAGCTATGTTATTTTTTACTATTTCCATAATTTTAAATTATAAAATAAAAAGCATTATTTTTTCATAAAAATAAAACTTTAATTCAAAAACAAAATACATTATTGTTAGAAAGTGTCTAAATAAAATATTATTAATATTTATGACTAAAATTGTATAAAAATAACTTAATATTTTTTTGTTTTTATATTTTTTGATTAATGCAAAAAAATCGGTATCTTGTTTTAAAAACTTTTTTTACTATTGATAATTTTAATTTTTTTTATATATTTGCTTAAAAATTTATTATCAAAAATAAATTCTGAAGAATAATAAAGGTCAACAATTTTTTTTAATTCTTCAAATATTAATTTAGTAAGTTTTTTTGAATAATCCATTTTTTTAGCATTCATAAAAAATTCATTTTTATCAATAATATTTATTTCTTTACCATGATATACTTTTATATCAAGATCAAAATCAATATATTTAATTGTGTCGTCTTCCATAAAAAAAGGTGAAGCCAAATTTACATAAATATAATTCTTATTCCCTTCTATTGTGACTATTGCATTAAAAAAATTATATTTATGAAAAAACCACAATGTATTACTTTTAATATTTCAACGATGTGTTTTTTTCTCTTGAACTCTTGTTTTTTTATTCATGTAAGCAACTAAATAGTTTTTCTTATCATCAATTATTCTAACACCATTTCATTGTCTATACAATTTACCATTATACTTATAAGCTTGAACATTAAAATATTTCTCCAATTTATGCGTTTCCATGTTTCCCCTTTTTTTTAACTATTTTAAACCATTTTTTATTTTCAAAATTATTAATAATAATAAATTGATGATCGTATGACAAATTATCAAAAAACTTCTCTTTGAAGAAATAGTTTTATTATTAAATGTAAAATTATTAGCAACTACTAATTCATTTGGTTCAATTTTACCATTATTATTTTTATCTTTTCAAAACTTTGGAAAAAATTGTTCATTTATTTCTTCTATATTAAAAAAATCTGATGTATAAACGTAATAATCATTTGATAACAAGTTATAACTTGCTGAATCAAAACTTTTTTTAGCTTTGTAAATTTCTTTATTTTGATAATTTAAATTTACTTTTATGTTTTCATTATTTTTATTTTGTAAAATTAAAAAATCATATTTTTCTTTGTTTATCCAACAAATGAATAATTAGAAAATTTCTTGTATTTTTAATCTTTGAATCGTTTGTTAAATATGTTTCATCTTTGTAAAAAACAGCACTTATATTTAACCCGTAATTAAATTGTTTTAATAATAAATTATATAATAACTCAATTTGATTATCAAGTTCTAGAATAAAATCATCATTATTTAAAATTTTACCGCTAAAAGCTGTTGTATTTACAAAAAGATTTTCAATAAAAAAAATTATCATTTTTTTATTATTTTTTGCAGTTCTAGACCATTCATTTAAAAAGAATTTTGATCATAATTAATGGTATTTTTATTAGGAAGATAAAAATGTTTAAAAATTTCAATAGCTATTATTTCTTCTAAAGAATAGTAATAATTAATTAAAAAATCAAGTGTTTCATTTTTTGAGTTAATAAACCATTTTTAGCATAAACACTAAACATTTTATTTTTTTGGTCTAAAAAATAATTGTTTGTCAATTCTTTTTGCATATTTAATTTTGCAATCTCATTTGCTGTTTTAAAATTAAAAAAATTATTTTTTTCTACAAAAGATAGATTTGGCTTAAAAATTAATAAATTTATCATTTGTATAATTCAAATATTTAAAAAAATTTTGCACAAATTTTTTTAAATATTGTTTATTTGAGAATTTTATAACATTGTTCTTTTATTTCCTCTTATTAGAAAGATAAACACTATCTAAATAATGTATGTATTCATGATAAATTAATTGTGTAAGAATTTCAATTTTATCATTAATTTTTTTTATATTTCGATATTTATCTGTATTAATGAAAATTTGTTGAGTATTTGAGATAAATTTTCCTTCATTGTTTAAATTATTCTTTTTTGAAAAAACAATATATCTTGATCAATAATAATATTTTTTAAAAAATTTATTTCAGGACCAAAAAATAATTTATTTTCAATATTTTGAATTAAAATATTAAGCTCATTTTCATTTAAAAAAAAATTATTATTTTTTTGAATATTGAATAATAGAAAAATTATATTTTTGAGATTTAATTTCTATTTTTTTTTTGTTTAATTTCATAACATGAAACAGCAAAAAATGTTGGTATTAAAACAAAACCAAAAAAATAAAAAAATTTATTAAAAAAGTAATATTTTTTCATAATATCCTTATTAATTTTAATACATTTTAAAACAAAATAGTATTATAATTGTTATCATGAGATTAAAAAATAATCCGCTTGCAATGAAAAATTTAGAAAATAGTGTTTTTTAATTAATGATTTTCCATATTCAATTAACACTAATACTATTTTAGAGTTGGGCATGGGCAAAGGAGAAATGATAACAGAATTAGCATTCCAAAACCCTAATGTTAATTATGTAGGTATTGAAAAATACGCAACAGCTGCTGAAAAAGCGGCTAAAAAAGCAAAAAAATTAAATTTACAAAATTTTAAAATTATTGTGTGTGATATAAAAGATCTTTT
>NZ_LR214953.1 GCF_900660485.1 Mesomycoplasma neurolyticum | reverse complement strand
TAGTTGATAGTAACATAACAATTGATGAAAAAAACAATTTAAAATTTGTTTTTTCAATTAAAGATGATACAAGATCTTTGAATTATCAAATTGATAAATCAGCTAAAGAAATCATAATTAGTGGCCTAAAATTTAAAAACGAAGAAAAAGATTATGAAACTAAAATAGCTATCCATCCAATAGTTGATGTTGAAAAAATTAAACTTTTTGCTAAAAATACAACAAAAGCAAATTTTTTAACTAGCACTTTATGATACAAATGATATTTAAATTTTGACAATAGTGATAAATTAATAAGTAATATTGAATACAATGAAGAAACATTTGAAGAACACTTTAATATTATTATTAATTATAAACTTTTAGAAAAATATAAAAAACGAATACTACTTAAATAAAAATGTTTTTAAAATTTATTTAACTTTTGATGAACTAAAAACTTTAAATGATACAAACCTAAATCAAAATAAAACAAAAAATATAAACGAAACTAATACATCTAAATTACAAGATATATTTAATGATTTAAAAATTGATGAAATTAATTTAAAAGCTATTAAAAAACAAAAGCAAGCTGAAAATTACATTATTGAAACAATTGAAAAAAATATGGATTCTAAATTTAAGTATAATGACCATTGAAAAATTACTAATTTAAGTGATGCTGTGAAAAAAGCTATTAGTAAAGTATATAAATTTAAAGATACAGAATATAAAGAATATTATTTAAATTTAGAAGTAATACAAAATAATGAAAATTTAATTGGTAAAAAAACTATAGTTTTAGTTAACTTAGTTGATAATCTCGAAGTGCCTTCAGAACAAAATTTAGCTACTCTAAAGCTTAAGACAATTAAAGCCAATATTTCTAATAAAGATAAATTAAAAGCTAAAATTATTGAAGATTTAAATAAGCAACTAAAAAACTATAATTTAAATTTTGAACAATATTTAATAATAGAAAATTGAGATAAAATATTAGAGCTTTTAACTACAGAAAATCAAATTAATAAAATCAAAGTATTGTTAAACCTAAAAACTTTATTATGTACAATTCTGCAGAGCTAAATATTATAAATAATATGCTTAAAGCTGATGATTCAACATATGATCCCTACAGTGATCCCGGGCTTGAAAATGATGCTATTGAAAAAATAGTAAAAAATAATAAAAATCAAGCTATTTCTAAAAATATAAATAAATCTATAGATAAGAAAAAATTAATGTGAATTATTCCTTTAGCAATAGTTTTAACTATTTTAACTTTTGGAATCGTAATCTGAATATATTATCGTTTTGGTCCTGGTAAAAAAATTAAAAAATAAACCAACTTTTAGTTGGTTTTTATTTTTGTATTATTTTTATTATTTAATAAATATTTAAAACAAAAAAATTTAATTTACAAATAATTTATTTAAAATTTATATATTATGGAAAAAATCGTGTTAAATTGAACAAGTGAAAAAGGGATAAATTCTTTTGTAAAATGAATTCAATATGAAGATGAAAAATTTCTTAATTCTGAATTAAGAAAACAGTTGGGTTATATAATACACTCAAAAAGAACAAAAAGTTTTAAGATAAAAGATGGAGAATCCGAAATACAACTAACTAAATATAAATATTATAAAAATGATAAATGAAATTATGGTTATGCACCTCATTTAATTTTTGAAAAAGGAACAATAATCACACCTGAACTAAAAAAAGCTATTTTACAAAATGTTAAAATGGGACTTAGCTATAGAAATATCGTTAAAAAATATAATAATATAATTTCAATTGGATACATTACATATTTAATGAAAAAAGTAGAAATTAAAACTACAAAACTAGATATTCATTCTAAAGAAAACAATGGTTATTTGTACATGCATATTGATGATGCATACCAAGATTTAATAGATGAAAACAATAAAAAAAGTAAGTTTAGAACTAGAGCAATGTATTTTCATTTAGTAGAAAAAAATAATAAGAAAAAAGTATTTGCAACTTCACTTTTGGTAAACACTTCCAAAACAAATACATCAAAAAAATTTGTAGATTTTACTATTAAAAGTATAAAAAAACACATTAAAGAAAATTATGATTTAAATTTAAAATTAGTGATTTATGGTGACGGTGCCAAGTATATGAAAACAATTTCTAAACATTTAAATGCAATATACATTTTAGACTGATTTCATGTAACTAAATTACTTTTAAAAACTGTGGGGTATGGTAAATATAATACTGAAAATAAAAAATATTTTGATTATTTTAGAAAAATTTCTAATATAACATTGTATAAAAAAATTAAAAATTTAATTAGAGAAAATGATAGTAAAAATGCAATTTTTATTTTAAAAAATGTTGTAAAAAAATTATGAAATATTAAACTAAATTCAATTAAAAAACGAAATATACCAAATAAAGTTTTAGAAATTTACAAGTTTATTCAATATTTAATTTTTAATAAAAAAGCATTAAATTTTTACAATCAAGTCATGGATATTGGTAGCAAAACAGAAACGATGATTTCACATTTTATCAAAAAAAATACTACTAAAAAATTTGCAATTTTTAGTCTAGATGTGTTTAAAAAATTAATTTTTCTAAATCAAAAAAACACTAAATCAGTTAAATTTATAAACTAAATTTTTAAGCAAAAAAAATGCTTTTATTAAGGTTTTTAATAAAAAAACATAATAAAAATATAATACATAGTATTATAACTTCTAAAAAAAATCATTTTTATTAAGGTTTTTAATAAAAACAAATACCTTTTATTAAACTTTTAATAAAAAAAAATGATAAAACAATAACATTATATGTTATTGAATTTTATTTTTTTACCTTCCGTTTAGGAAGTTATGTAACAGGTCTTATCCTGCTTCAAAGCAACGCGCGCACGCGCGAGAAAATGCCGTTTTTAATAAAAACTAGGAAAATTGAAAAAAATGTTATAATTTAGCTAACGGGGTGATTACTAAAAAAACATTACCACCAACCATTGAACACTACCATTTTTGGTAGTGTTCAATAGATGGTGGTTTGGCTACCTCGTTAGAAAGCGAGGTAGTTTTTTTGTTGAATTTAAATGAATTTGAAAATAAATTTGTACCTACTTCAATAGTCCACAAATTGTATATCCAAAAAGAGCGTCCATCTCTTGTAATGCTAAAAATATTTTTTTATAGCTGTTTTTTATACATTACAAATCATGACAAAAATAAAATTTTAAAATTTAAATTTTCAAGATTATTTTTAAAAAGTTTAAAAGTAGATCGAACTGATTTGTTGCGTCAAATTTCAAAAGCGGGTTTTGATGCTGCGTCCATTTTTTCAATTAGTCAAAAAACAGAAAACATAACTAAGAAAAAAATGCTTATTGAAAGTTTTCAATACAATGAAAAAACTAAAATGATTGAAATTGAATTCACAAAATACATAGATGATTATTTAAACCTTGGTCATTTTAAAAAGTTTAATTTATCTAATCTTGTAAAGTTTAAATCTTCGTTAAGTTTTTGATTTTTTCAAGAAATGGAAAACAGAAGCTATAGCGAAAAAATAGATACATGAATTTCTCTAAAAAATTTTGTAAATATTTTAGGAGTTAAAACTGATGCATATAAAAACTTAAGTGATTTTAAAAAATACGTCATTGATGTTGTTGTTAAAGATTATCAAAAAATAGCAAAAACAAACTTTTGAAAATTGATGATTCATTTTACCAGATTGCAAAAAAAGGCCAAACACCTTACATTCATTTTGTTTTTGATAATTATCTCATTCAAGATGAAACAAAACTTTTTGATTAGTAGTTTTATAGCAAATGTAGTGGATCACTCGCAAAAATGTAGTGGATCACTCGCAAAAAAATGCTTTTTTTAAGGGGGTAGGGGGTTATATATCTCATTTTAGTTTAAGTTTTAAAGAATAAAACTAGAAATATTTAGAAGAAATAAAAAAGAAAAATAAAAAAAAGAAAAAGGAATTACTTATGAAAAACATTATTAATGATTTAAAAAAGTTAAATAATAATCCAACAGAAAAAATGAAAAAAGAATTTGAAAAAAAATATGGAGTGACATTTGAAGATGAAAGAATTTAATTTTGATTCCAATTACAAAAGTAAGAAAAAATGAAATGATAATGATTTAATAAATTTTGAAAAAGATTTAGATAATGCTTTTTTTGAATTTTATAAAAATCCAACATTTAAAAATGCTGAAAAATTTAAAAACTTTTTAACTTCATTTGGTTTTGAATTTGAAGAAGGTTTAAAAAATGAAAAATTTAAATAAGCTTTTAGATGAAAGGAAAAAAATTGTTGAACAAATTATCAAAAACTTAAAAACACATAATTATTTTTGAGATAAAAATTTTGTAGCAATGTATCCTTTGAATTTTGTAAGCAACAAAAACTACAATGGAACAAACATTTTAAGACTTCAACTTTTTTCTGAAATGAAAAATATTCAAGATCCAAGGTTTTTAACTTTTAAGCAAATATTAAACAGACCAAATCTTAAACTAAAAAAAGGGGCAAAAGGTTGTTCAATTGAATATTGAGGCATCAAACAATTAGATGAATCAGAAATTGAAAATAATGGAAAAAAGCAAAAAACTAATTACTTTTTTGGAAAAACGTATTATGTTTTCAATGCAAAGGATGTTGAAAATATACCTAAATACAAAAATAAATTTGTTGAAGTTTCTAGCGATAAAAGAGTAGATTATTTAATCGAAAATTTGTCTAAAGCTTTAGAATTAAAAGTATACGACAATGTTTTAACTGAAACTCCACATTTTTCTCCAAATCAAGACTACATCCAAATGCCAACAACTTTTGTAAGTCCTGAAGCAAAAATAGCAGTTTTTTTTCATGAATTAACACATTGAACAGGGCATAAAGATAGACTCAATAGAACTTCAATTGAATCATATAGTAAAAATATCAAAACAAGAGCTATAGAAGAATTAGTTGCTGAATTAGGGGCGATATTTTTAAATTCAAAGTTTGGTTTTCAAACTAAGAAAATTCAAGATAATAATTATGCATATATTCAAAGTTGAATTAAGATACTCGAAGATAATCCAAATGAACTATTTAAAGCAGCTAACAAAGCAAATGAAGCTGTTGAATATATTTCTCAAAAATTAGAAAAATATTTAGATACTAAAAAAAATGAAAAACAAATTATTGATAATTCAGATTTTTTAGCTCAAGACGAAGGGCTTGTACATTAATGAAAATTGAAATCACAAATTTTTTTCTTATATCTAAACAAAGTGAAAATGATTATAAACAAGTAGCCATGTTTTCAATAATTGTTAATTTTGGCACAAGACATAAATCATTTTTTGTAAAGTTAAATAAACTATCACTTTACAAAAACAAGCATGACTTTTTTGTTTTCAATCCTTTAATTGTTAAAAGTGAAAATGATAAAAAAGATTTTTATTTCAACTTTTCATGAGAAATGAGCAAATACATTTTAGAAAAAGCAAAGCAACGCTATGAAAGTGAGATTCAACTTGTTAAAAAATAAAAATGCAAAGTTCAGTTTTTAAAATAACTCGTTTTGCTAAAGGAACTAATGAATATTACAAAAAGGGAAAAGTAATTGATTACATTACAAGGCCCAGCGCTGTTTATAAATCAACAAAAACATCAAATGAAATACTTGCTCTAGTAAATGAACAAACACAATTAGAAAAAGTTTTAAATTCCTTAGTTAATGAACAAAGTTCAATTAATTCAGGTTTATTTAAAATCAAAAACAAAAAAGCTAATTTAATTGCTGTTGAAAAAGCTAAAAATATTTATAAAAAATTAAAAAAAGAACAATTAATTTGGGATGCTGTCTTGTCTTTTGAATATGAAAGAATGAAAAATGCTAATATTGTTTCACAACAAGAATATGCTGATTTTTTAGCAAGTAATTTTGAATATTTTTTAAAAAGTGAAAAATTTAATTTAAAAAATTTAGATATTTTATTTGCAATTCATACCAATACTAAACACCCACATTTTCATATTCTTTTTAGTGAGAAGATGCCTACTACATGAAATTACAAACAAAAAAAATTTAAATTTAGATCAAAAGGCTCATTAGAAATTGAAAATATTAAAAAATTTCAAAAATATTTAGACATGAAACTTTTGCACAAAAAAGATTATGAAACTCTATGAAATATCAAAAAAGAAGTTTTTGAAATTAAAACAGAAATTAAGCATGAACCAATTTTTAAAGTAATGTTTAATGAACAAAATAATTTTTATGATGACCTTCAAAAAATAAAAAAATATTACAAAAACAATAAAAAGCCTACTTTTAATTTAGCACCTAAAGAAATACAAGAATCAGTTATAGCAATTAAAGATTATTTGTTGAAAAACAATGAATTATTTTTTAAAAAGGTTAATATTTTTCAACAAAAACTTGACACACTCCAAGAATTAGAAATAGATAAAATTTTTGATGAAGAAAAAACTGAATTTATTAATAATCAACTTAATGAATTTAATAATCAACTTAATAATCAAATTTTAAAAAATGCTGCTTTTTTAAATGAAAAAATAATTGCAAAATTAAAATCTAGTAAATTTCATGAAAAAACATTACTTAAAAAAATTATTAAAAAATTAACTTGAATGCCATACAAAATATATCAAATTAAAAAATCTTTTGATAAAGGTTATGACTTAATAAATGATTAAAAAGTTATAGGTAAAAATAATGAAAATAAATCAAGATAAAAACAAAAATAATATTTTTAATTTCAGCATAGTTGATGTTGCACAAGAATTTTTTAAATTAATAAAACAAGGTTCTAACTTTAAAGTCATTTGCCCTTTTCATGGTGATAAAAATGCATCATTGATTATTTCCCCTTCCAAAAACATTTGAAAATGCTTTGGTTGTAATAAAGGCGGAAATGCAATTGAATTAGTCAAAGAATATCAAAAAATTGATACAAAACAAGCAATTGAATGGCTAACAAATAAATTTCATATAATTTCATTAAAAAAACATCAATTTAAAAAACCGGAAAATGACTTTCAGACAAATGAAAAAGAAATTATCAACGTTAATTCATTGGCAACTATTTTATTTAAAGTAAATTTATTAAGTGAAATAAATGAAAATATCTTACTTAAAACATTTTTAAACAAAAGAAAATTAAATAACAATATTATTCAAAAATTTGATATTGGTTATAACTCAAATAATGCAAAGTTTAAAAATTTTTTAATTAATGTTAAAAAAATACCTAAAGACATATTAATAAATTCATCTTTATTAACCGAAAATGAAAATTCTTTTTTTATTAATAGAATTATTTTTCCAATTAAAAATGAATTTAATGAAATTGTTGGATTTGCAGGGAGAACTTTAGATAACAATAGTAATTTTCCTAAATATCTTAACTCAAAAGAAAACTCTGTATTTAACAAAAACAAAATATTATTGAATTGATTTAACGCAAAAAATAATGAAGAAATTATTTTAACTGAAGGTTATATGGATGTTTTAGCTTTTGAAAGAAATCAAATTTATAACTCAGTTGCGCTAATGGGTATAAATCTCTCAAATCATCATATCAAAATATTAAAAAATAAACAAATAACTTTAGCTTTAGATAGTGATGAAGCAGGTAAACAAGCTACTTATGAAATTATTAAAAAACTTTTTAAAAATAATTTTCAAAATATTTATGTAATTGACTTTTTAAATTTTAAAGATGCTGATGAATTTAGCATGGATAATGATTTAAAAAATGCATATCAGAAAAAATTACATTATTTAAATTGACTGAATTTAAATCATTATAAAACTGATGATCTAAAGTCTAAAAAAACTATTAATTATGCTAATGAAAAATCTATTAGCATAAGTGCAAAACTTAAATATATACAAAAATAAAAGACTATAAAACTAATGAAACTAAAACTCTTTTTATGATACTAAAATATAAAAACGAAAAAACTTTAAAATTATTTCTTTTAAATAAAAAACAAGTTAATGCATTTTATGAACAAGTAAAGAAAAACGATGAAATCAAATTAATAATAACAAAAAAAAATAATCATACTTTTATTAGCAAAATTTTAAAAATCAACAATAAAGATTTTAGTTCAGCAAAGGAGAATGATGAATTAGTTTATGAAAGGTAAAAAAAATTTAAAATATCTTTTTATTTTATATTATTTTGAATTCCAGTTTTTTTGTTAACTTATATTTTATTTCCTTTCTCTGAAATTAGTAGTTTAAAAAAATTTGTTGATATTTTCCCAAAATTAAAAAATTATTGAAAATTAAATATTACAAATTGAAATGTAATTTCTATAAGTTTATTATCTTCATTCATTTTTTTCATTTACATTTTTATGTTTAGTATTGATATTTTTTAAATTTAAGAAAAATAAAAATAAATTTGAAAAACTTGAAGAAGGTGGGGCAAGTTTTTTATGAGATGAACCAAATAAAAAAGGTTCATTTAGCGAGTTTTCAAAAATATATTTTTAAAAACTTTAAAATCAAAAACCTGGTTGAGTTGTTAGTTATAAAAGAATAGGTTCAAAAATTAAATATTTTTGTTTCAACAGAAACACATGCCAAAATTATTGGCACAACAGGTAGTGGTAAAACGCAGAGATTTATCATTCCAAGTGCTAAATATAACATAAATATTAAAAACACTGAAGTCAAACCAAATATTGTTTTAATCGACCCCAAAGGTGAATTATATTTAGAACTTAAAAATGATTTAGATAAAAACAATTATCAAATATTTACTTTAGATTTAACTAATCCATTAATTTCTGATGGTTTTAACTTTTTATCTAAAATATGAAAAACTTTTCATAATCAAAACATGAATAAGCTTGAGCGTGAATCATTAGCATTTTCATTATTAGCAGATGTAATTGAATCATTAGATGATTGAAATACAAGTGGTGATAACAAGTTTTGATCTGATAGCTCTAAAAATTGCCTAAAGATTATTGGTAAGTTTATGCTCTATTATTCAACAATTGATAAAAATTTTAAAAAACAACATTTTAATTTAGCTTCTTTTAATCAGTTTTTATCTTACAAAGAATTTTCAAAAGGTAAATGAATTAACATTTTGCAAAATTCTCAAAGTCAAGAAATAAAAAATTTCTTTTTATCAGAAGTTAAACCATTAATTGAAAATAATGATCGTACATTAACAAGTCAACTTTCAGGCGCTGTAAATGCTATTGTTAAATTTAATAATGATTTAGCTATTAAATCTTGAAGTTGTAGACATAATATTGAAATTGAAAAAATTATTTTAGATTCACATTTAGATAATGGTAAACCTTTTGCTATTTTTATTAAATTTCCTGATCATAAAAAAGATAGACATCGCTACATTTCTATTTTGATTGATCAAATTTATCAAACAGCAATTGATATTGCTAATGCTTCAAAAAATCAAAAACTTAAAAGAACACTTTTATTTTTGGTGATGAGTTTGGTAATTTGCCTGTTATTAAAGATTTTGACAATAAAGTTACTATTGCGAGAAGTAGAAATATTTTCTTTTCATTGTTTTGCAAGATTTAAACCAATTAGCTAAATATAAAAATGATAAAAAAATAATTGAAAACAATACTAACTTAACTATTTTTTTAAATTCTTCTGATCATGAAACATTAAAAAAAACATCTGAAATTTTAGGTCAAAGCAATGTTGTTAAAACATCATTTTCAAATTCTAAAAATGATAAAAGTAAAAGTTCAACTGATTCATTGTCAAATAAACCATTAGTTTCAATTGAAGAATTAAAAAAATATTTCACCTAAAGTTCATTTAATAATTCAATCTGGAATTAAACCTTCTAGAGTTAACTCAACATATGCATATGATGTTTGAAACACTAAATCAAATGAAATAGAAAAAAAAGAAATAAGAATTTTTAATGAAAAAGATTATTTTTATTATTTACAGAAATTGCAAAAAATGATACTAAAGATAAAAAACCTCAACAAAGAATTACTAGAAATAATAGAAAAAGAAAAAAAAGATGAATGGATGAAATGCTTTTAAAACAATTAGCACAGTAAAAAAAAAAAGAAAATAATAAAAATTTTGAACAAGAGGAAGAATTTGATGTAGAAGATTTAGATGAAATAGGAATTTATGGACAAAGAAAAAAATGATAAAGTAAACAACAGAACAAAACAACTTGCTTATTTAGAAGCAAAACTAAAAGTGGAATGCTAGATAACGAAGAATATAAAATCATAGAAAAGGAAAATAAAATTTTTAAAAGGTAGTTAAAAATGGAAGATATAAATTTTATAGAAACAAAAAAATGCTCTTATTGTGATGAAAAAAATTGTGAAACAATAATCGAATTATCCAAAAAAGAAAATACTATGTGAGAGAATGTCAACCCAAACATTTAATACATTGCCAAAAAAAAATTTCAAAAAATATTTGATATTTAAAAAAACAAAAAAACATAAATTAGAATATGAAAAAAAATTATCTAATCAATGAGAAATTACAAAATAAAAATAAGAAAAAATTAGCATAAAAAAGACCTATTTTTTTCTTATTAAATAACTATATATATAGGGAGATATATGAACAAAGTTTTTTAGCCGGCAGAATTGCCAATGATTTTAAGTTAATGACAAGTGCAAATAATAATTATTACACTTGAATAACACTTGCTGTAAAGAAAATTATAAGTCGAATGAAGTAATGAAATTACCGATTTTATACCTTTTGTTGCTTGAAATAAAACAGCAGAAATATTAAATAAATATGCAGTGAAAGGGGTGAAAATTTTTCTTGAAGCAAATTTAAATGTTGTAGAAGAAGTTATTAAAAATAAAAAAACTTTTTCATTTATGCTCCAAGCTAAAGCAATTGAACTTTTAGAAACAAAAGAACAAATTGAAAATAGAAAAAATAAGAATAATTTAAATACTACTTATTGTGATTGAACTACAAATGAAGAATTAATAAAAAAAATTGAAGATCCAATTGAAGAAACAAATTCTGAACCTAAAAAAGAAGAAACAAATAAAAGTAGTATTGAGCATTTATTTGGAACAAAATATCCAAAAGACATCAATGAAAATACTTATAAAACATTTAATTATGATGTTGATGAAATATTTAAAAATAATAAATAAAATCTAAAAAGATTAACAAACAAGGAGGTATAAAAAATAAAAAAATAGCATAAAAAATAATGTTTTAAATAAATTGTGGTATAATTTATTAAAATAAATTATAGGAGTTAAAAAATGAGTACAAATTTACCTAAAATGAAACCAATGTTTACAAAAAATACTAAATATGAAATTACTTTTGATCGTTTTGAAGGTCCAATCAAACATAGACCTATTGTTATATTTAGAGATGAATATGCAGAAATTACTGAAGATGGGAAAATTATAGAAAAATATTATTATATTAAAGCTAGAAGTGCACATGATGAAAATGGTAATAGAAAAAAAGCTAACAAGGGTGAAATTTTTTTAGAAAAAGCTACAATAGGATTATTAACAAATGATTCTTATGTTGATACAACGCAAATTTATTCAATTAAAAAAGAAGAATTAAACAATATAGTAGATAGAAAAAATGTTATTTTTGCTAGTACAAATGATTTAACAAAATATCAAATAGACAAAATTTATAGAAGTGTTCTTGAGAATTTAACCCAAGAGCCACCATATGTTTCATTTATGGATGTTAAACTAAATAACAAAACAAATGCTTTTGTTGGGGAGTTAAAATATAGTCATGAATATTTTTTAGATCAAGATTACTTTGAAAGTTCCAGAAAAGATAAGAAAAAATTCATGGCTAACATTTTAAACAAAAAAAATTTAATTGAAGAAACATTAATTGAATTAAGAAACCTTAAAAATGGTGTGCGAGAAGAATTTTTAGATCTTTTAAGGGAATGATCTTATGAGAGGAAGTTAAAAAAAGAAAAAATAGAGCAAAAAAGATTACAAAACATAGGAGATGAAAAAAATGAAGAATTTGAAAAAGAAGGTGATGATTTCACACGTTAAAAAATTTTTTTTATTTTGCAATTTATTAGTAATACCCACTGTTTTTGTTTTATTATCTAGTTCGTGTTGAAAAGGTTTACTTAAAGAACCAAATAAAAGTTCTGAAAATATTGAAAACACTCCACCTTCTAGTCCGCCATCTTCTGTTACTCCAGAACCAAAAACTCCTACTGCTAAAGTTCAAAATCAATATTTAACTGAAGAAATGCCAATTCCTGATTTTTATGTATATGAAACATTAGAGAAAAATTGGGAATGGGCAAAAGAATTAGAAAATATTGTTAATAAAAATAATCCAACATTATCTAAAGAAGAAAGAATTTCTAAAATAGTTGAAATTTATAAAAAAGCATTAGATAAAATAGGATATGAAATTTCAGATAAAAAAACAAACACCATTTTTGAAAAAATAGATTCAGACTTAGATAAAATCTCTAAAAATGGACTTGAAAAAGATACAAAATATGCGTTCCAATTAATATCTAATAAAAATAGACTTTTTGATGATGGTTATCTTTCTACTATTTTAGATGAAAACGATAAAAGTTGATGATTATCAATTTATGCTGATGGTGCATTATATTGAAAAACTAGTCCTATCATTTTTTCTATTATTAGAAATTATATTAAATTAAAAATAATATTTTATGAAGAAATAAGAGGCAGTTATAGAGATGATATACTTGAAAAATTAAAAAATAATAAGAATCTAGAAAATATTTTTCAACAACTAAACCAAAGTGTCTCAGCATATATAGATCCTATCAATCATTATTCATATAATGAGCAATATGTTTTTTCAAATTTTAGTCCTTTTTACAAAAAACTTTACATAGAATTAATCAATTGATATAACAAAGAAATAGCTCCGCTCCAAATTAAACTTGGTTTAAAAACAAATAATCCTTTAACTAAGTGACAATACGACGAACACGTTACTAAATACTTTTATCCTTTAATCAATACCACAATTAAAACTAATTACACTACTTCAGAAATAGATGCTTTTTATGAAGAATGAGAACGTAAAAACTCTATTAAATATAGCTGAAGAATTTATTAAAAAACATTATTTTTATATGCTAACAAATTAAGATGTAAATCTTGTTGTTAGTTTTTTTATTTATTTATTTTTATGTATCAAAGTTTTGTTTTAGTTGTACCAATATTTTTCTTAATCAATTCACTTATTTATTACTTTAAAAAAATTAAAAAAAATAAAAGTATATATACAAAAAAACAACTTTATAAAAAACTTTACATTTTATTAGCTATTAACTCTATTGCCTGAGTTTTAGCTATAGCGCATTTATTAAATTTAATATAAAACATTTAGGAGAAAAAAAATATGAAATTTTTACAATATTTAAACGATACAACAACAGGTGGTTTTAACACACCAAGTGGTAAAGCGCCCGAAGTTATTAAAACACTTGCTGAAGAAGCTAGTAATTGAATTTATTATTTTTTAACTATTTCAATTCCAGTTGTAGCTATTATATTTATTTCAGCAATAGTTATATTTTCAACATTAATGAGTACATCAACAGATCAAGAAAAAAGATCATTTTATAAAAAATCACTCAAAATTGTATTAATAAGTCTTGTAATTGTGATTGTTGCTATAGCATCTATTCCAATTGTCTTAGCTAAAATTGGTGGTTTAATTTAAAATGATTTTTGATGGAATTATAAATGGCATTGTCTATGGTGTATTTTCTATTTTTTGGTACATACTAGTTTGATTTCCTTATACAATATTAAAAATTACATTTTCAACATTTCAATATTTAGGTTTTCCAATAGTTAAAAAAATATTGTTTGGTTCTGAAAATCAAAATGAAAATTGAAAAAATGTACCAACTAGTTATTGAGCTATGGGTATTATTGCAATTGTTTTATTAATTGTAGTTATGATTGCAGTTATTTTTAAATTTATTGCTAAGCATCGACATAACAATGAAGAAAGTAATGTTTTAATAAAAGCATTAAAAAAATTATTACCTTCAATATCTTTATTGGTTTTAATCCCTTTTTTAACTTTTGCTTTTATTATAATTTTACAAATTTTTTTAGATCTGCTTTTTATTGCTATCAATGGTCAAAAAATAGGTTTAGCTGAATCTTTATTTATTTCTAATAAACCTGACAAAATAGAGTCGCAAACTTGAAGTGAAATAGCAACAACTAAAAAACCTTTTTCAGTTATAAGCATAAATACTTATTCTACTTTTAATTGAGGTGAAGGTGTTCAAACCATTATTTTTCTTTCAATCTCTGGAATTTTAATTCTTTATGGAATGATAAAACTATTATTTGTTTACGCTGTTAAAATTGTTGAAATATTTTGGCTTTTTATTTCAAGTCCTATTTTTAGTGTTTGAAGTATTTATGATAATGGAGAAAAATTTAAAACTTGAAAAAATATTTATTTAGGTAAATTTTTTATGCTTTTATATTATCAAGTTGCCTTAGGTCTTTTAATGATTTGAATTGGTGTT
>NZ_LR214952.1 GCF_900660485.1 Mesomycoplasma neurolyticum | reverse complement strand
ATCTTTAAAAACAATTGAAAATCTTTATAAATTAAGTAAAAATATTAATCTAAACCCTTCTAGAATAACTAAAGATCCTAAAAAGTTAAAAATACTTATTTTTGAAACTTTAAAAAATAAAAAAGTGTCTGCTATTAAAAAACTTTTTATAAAATTTAATGATGACATAAATAGAGATGCAAATATTATACTTAATGATTTTGCAGATTATGATGGAGATTTAAGTGAAATTACAAATAAAATTGTTGATATAGAAAAGAAAAAACTTATAAACATTGATGAATTTTATAAGCATTTAATTGGTGATGACAAAACAAGATATTTGTAATGAAGAAGAAATAACAAATTATGTTACTTATCGTTTGTTTAAAAAAATAAATAACTTTAATAAAGAAAAAAACTAGACTTTACCATAGGTTTGCTTTAGCAGCAAGAAATGGATGAAGAGATCCATATAAATTTGTTTTTAGATCACTATGTAATTATTAAAGAATTATTTCCTATAATTATCTCTTCAGTAGATACAGAATTAACTAAATGAGATAAGGAAGAATTTGATTATGCAATTTTAGATGAATCATCACAAATTTTATTGAAAAAGCAATCCCAATTTTATATTTAGCTAAAATAAAAATTTTAGCTGGTGATGATAAGCAAATGCAACCTACAAGTTGATTTTCAACTAGAAGTGATATTGAAGATATTGAATTAGGTAATATTGAATCTATTTTAAATTATGCTGTTTACAAAGGGATTTATTCAATTTTATTAGATAAAAATTATCGTTCTAATTTTGCTTCATTAATGACTTTTTCATCAAAACATTTTTATAATTCAAAACTAGATGTAATTGATAAATTGACAACATTTGATGAAGAACCTATTGAAGTTTATGATATAAATGGAGAATGAAAAAATAAGTCAAATTTAGAAGAAGCAAAATTAGTGGTTGAATTAGCTCAAGCTAATTTGTCAAAGTATAACAAAATTATCATTTTGACTTTTAATAGACCACAAAGAGAACTAATAGAAAACATTATTTTTAATAAATATTTAGAATTAGAAAAAAGCTATTAATGAAGAAAAAATTTTATTAAAAAATATTGAAAATATACAAGGTGATGAAGCTGATTTATTGATTGTTTCTGTTGTTTATGATAAAACAACAGCTCTATCTTCTACCTACGTTTCAAGAAGAGGTGGACAAAACGCGCTTAATGTTGCAATATCAAGAGCAAAAAATAAAATGATAATTGTTAAATCAATAAAAGCAAATGAAATTGAAACTTTGAATACAAATGATGATTTATTACTTTTTAAAAAATGACTTTTATTTTTAGAACTTTCAAATGATGAGAGAAAAAGATATTTACTATTGGATAACCAACAAAATAATAATAATTCTTCTGAAAGTGAAGTAAATAATTTAGTTGATAAAATTATTGAAAAAATTTTAAAAATGTCTATTTTTATTGAACAAAATTATAAAATAAAAAAAGATTATATTATTGGAAGCAAAAAAATAGATTTAGCTATTTTAAATAAAGAAAATATGTTTTTATTAGGTATAGCTATTGATGATTATAATAATTATAGTAATTATGAAGAATATATAATTTTTAAAGATAGTATTAGCTATCTTTTGTCTAAAAAATATAATTTATTAATTATTGAGAAAATTAAATGATTAATTAATAGAGATAAAATTTTAAATCTTATAGAAGAAAAATTAACTAATTAAATAAGTAAAACAAGCATTTTTTTATAAATGTTTGTTTTTTCATTATATTATTTATGTAATATAATTTTAAAGAAAAAAATCAAAAATAAAAAGGAAGGTTGATATGGCAAAAAAAATTCAAGCAAAAATAAAAAATATTCAAAAATGAGAATTAGAAATTTTAGAAAGTGCACAACCAGGTGATTTTATTATTTAACAGAATTGCCTGAGTGACAAAAAGAAGAGAGCATTAAAATAAAAAAATTGCTTGAAGGTAATGAAATAATAACAAATGAACTGAAAAAGCAATGAGAAAATGAATTTAAAAATTCTAATGAATTTATTGAACTAAAAGAAAAAATTAATATTTTAGAAAAAGAAAAAATAAATTTTGAAAATGAACTACAAAAATCCGAAAAGGAAAAAGAAATTATTTCTATCAAATCAATAGAAGATTTTAAAAAACTAATGATTTTTTAAAATATTTAGATGAAATTAAAAATTTAAGAAATAAAATAACTAAATTAGAAGTAGAAAAAGAAAATGAAATTATTAAATTTAAAAACTCAAATGAATTTTTAGGTTTAAATGATAAACTTAAAAATCTAGAAAAAGAAAAAATAAGTTTTGAAAATGAAATTAATATTTTAAAACATGAAGTAAAAGAAGCACCTAATAAAGCTATTATTAATTTTAAACAAAGTAATGAATACTTAGATAAAGTTAAAGAAATTGAAGAGTTAAAAATTCAATTAGCAAGATCTGAATCAAATATTGAACTTGAAAAAAGAAAAGCAATTGATGAATTCAGAAAAGATAAAGAATTTCAAGAAAAAATTAGTAAAATTCAAAATTTGGAAGCTGAATTATCAACTCAAAAAGAAGAACATAAAAAACAGATTGATAGAATGACAAGAGAAAAAAGTTTAAATTCAAAAGTTATGGGTGAAGATTTAGAAAAATGAATTCAAAATGAATTTGATTTTCATTTTGGTTTTAACTCCAATGTTAAAATGACAAAAGCAAAAGAGATAGATGGAAAAAAAGCAGATTTTTTATTTGAGGTTTTAGATGATGTCACACAAAAAGTTATCGGAACAGTAATAATTGAAGCTAAAACCGCTGGTGAAAATAGCAAAGAAAAAAATAGTAAATTTTATAAAAAATTAGAAAATGATAGATTGAATCAAAAAGCAAATTATGCACTTTTAGTTACTGAGTTAGAACCTGAACAAAATTTTGTTATTAAAAAAGAAAAAAATGAATATTCAAATATTTATGTAACAAGGCCACAATATTTTATAACTTTTCTATCATTAATAACTCATATTCTCAATATTAAAAAAGGTGTAATTTCCTCTGAATTAGAATTTAAAGAAAAATATGAAATTTTAGATGAATTTGATAAAATGAAAAATAAAATTTTAGATAACTCTTTAAAACATATGACAACAGATATTGAAGATTTAAGCAAACACATTACAACAATTCAAAGCACTGCTTTTAAAATGGAAGAATTAGTAAAGATTAAATTAGATAAACATATCAATACTTTTAAAAATAAAATTGAAAATTTCAATAT
The DNA here is from genome assembly GCF_900660485.1 of Mesomycoplasma neurolyticum. Taxonomy (NCBI): domain Bacteria; kingdom Bacillati; phylum Mycoplasmatota; order Mycoplasmoidales; family Metamycoplasmataceae; genus Mesomycoplasma; species Mesomycoplasma neurolyticum. Next base: position 24,644 of record NZ_LR214952.1, on the reverse strand, counting down.
TAATAAAATTGTTAAAAAAATTAATAAAGTTGACAACAATTTTGCTTATTTAAAGAAAGATAATTTTTCATCACCTAGTGTAAGCCATAGTGAGATTGAAGATTCTAATTTAATTAAACCAAACGAAAAAAATGAATAATATAACATCAAAAATATTCGTGCCTGAAAAACTGGATGATATTGTAGGGCAAAGTCATATCAAATTTTTATTAAAAAAAATTATTGATCACAAAAATAATACATCTTTTATATTTTATGGTGAATCAGGCATTGGTAAAACTTCTAGTGCAATAGTTTTAGCAAAAGAATTAGGGAAAAAATTTGTTATTTTTAACTCTGTTTTAGATAATAAAGAAAAATTAATAAACTACATTAATAATTATGACATTATTATTATTGATGAAATTCATAGACTAAACAAAGATAAACAAGATATTTTGCTTTCTTTTTTAGAAGAAAAAAATAAAACTTTTTATGCTACAACAACAGAAAATCCTTTTTTTAAAGTTAATCCAGCAATAAGAAGTAGATTGCAAATTTTGCAATTTGAAAAAATTAGTGAAGAAGATATAACAAATGCTTTGCAAAAAATTATCAAAAATAAAAAAATTAATTTAATTTTTGATAAAGAAACACTTGAAAAATTTGTAAGAATTTCAAGTGGTGATTTAAGAAATGTTTTTAATAATTTAGAACTTTTAATTAATTTAAAATTTAAAGGAAAAATAACCATTGAAATTTTAGAAAAAATTTTTCCTCATAAAAATTTTTATTATGATTATAAAAAAGATGCATCATATGATAACTTAAGTGCATTTCATAAATCTGTAAGAGGGAGTGATGTAGATGCATCATTATACTATGGATTATTATTAGTTGTAGGTGGTAATTTAGATGGATTATTTCGTAGAATGTTAGCAATTGCATATGAAGATATTGGTTTAGCTAATTCTTTAATTGGTTTAAAAGTAGATACAGCTATTAAAGCAGCTGAGCGTTTGGGTATGCCTGAAGCTATATTACCAATTGGTAATATTATTATAGAGCTAGCACTAAGTCCTAAAAGTAATTCTAGTTATTTAGCAACTCAAAAAGCTTTGAATACTATTAACGAGAATAAAGTTTATCAAGTTCCTAAACATTTAAAAGATAATCATTATGCATCAGCTGCTAAATTAAAAAATGGCATTGGTTATTTATATCCTCATGATTTTGCTAATTCATATGTAGAACAACAATATATGCCAAAAGAATTAATAGAGGAAAAATTTTTTCATTTTAAAAATAATGCTAATGAAAGAAAAATAAAAGAATATTGAAAGCAAATTAAAGAAAAAAATAATAATAAATAACAATAAAAAAACATTAAAAAAAACTGTCTTAAGACAGTTTTTAATTTAATTGTTTTTTCTAGCTGCTTTTCTAGCTTCTTTTTGAAGTTTTTTAATTCTTTCAAGTCTTCTTTCTGCCATTTGTTTTCTTCTAATTTTACGCATATTTTCTCCTTTTTAATTTAATTAAAATTGGTTTAATTTGCTATATTTAATTGTTTTAGCTTTGTTTGACTTTTGTGTCATTTCTAATGATTCTTCAATTCTGATTGGAACTATATCTCCATTATTAACTGAAAGTGCATAACCTGAATATCCTTGATTAAACAGTTCAATTACTTTTGAACCATTAAGGTTCCTAAAATACGGTCTTGTGCACTTGGACGTCCACCTCTTTGTAGATGTCCTAATTTCATAGCTCTTGCAGAAACTTTGGTTTTAGCTTGTACTGCTTTAGCAACATTATCAAGGTTAGGGTAAATAAATTCACTAACAATAGCTATAACACTTCTTTTTCTACGATTATGTACTTGATCATGTACTACTGCAATTATTTCATCGACAGTCATAGGTTTTTCATTTGTAACAATAATTTCAGCTCCTGTTGCAATCCCTGAATAAAGTGCTAAATCTCCAGCTCCATGCCCCATTGTTTCAACAATAAAAAATCTACTATGCGAAGTTGCTGTATCTCTTAATTTATCAACAGCTTCAACAATTGTGTTAAGTGCTGTGTCATAACCTAATGTAAATTCACTTGAATTAATATCATTGTCAATTGTACCTGGGATTGTTAAAACTTTTATACCTTCTTCATGTAATTTTAAAGCACCTGCATATGAACCATTACCACCAATTACTAATAAAGCGTCAATTCCTAATCTTTTTAAATTTCCAATTGCTTCTTGTCTTATTTCTGGATTTTTAAATTTTGGGAATCTTGTTGAATAAATGAATGTTCCACCTTGTGCAAGGTATTTATCTACATTTTTATTAGTTGTTGAAACAATTTTATTTTTATAAAGTCCTTTATAACCACCATAAACTAAAAAAGGTTCAATGTTATTAAGTAAAGCAGATTTAACAACAGCTCTTATAACATTGTTCATACCTGGTGCATCACCCCCAGATGTCAAAATAGCTATTTTTTTAATTTCCATTTTTTTCTCCTAAATTATTAACATAATACTAAAAATTTATTTTTTAATTTTAATAAATTATTTTTAATTATACAACATATTATTTGTTTTATATTTTTTTTGTTAGTTTTTTTATTATTTTTTATATGTTGAGTTCTTTTAAATTATTTATATTTTTTTTAAGTAAAAAAACAAAAAAAACAAAAAAAATTTAAAAAAAAGTTATCTATTATTATTTTTTAAAAAAAATTAAACATTTTTTAAAACTAGGCTTAGTACAAATTTTAACAAAAAAAATTAATAATGTTGTATAATATTTACACAATGTACGGGGTAATACTCAAGAGGCTGAAGAGGACGCACTGCTAACGCGTTAGGGGCTTGACCGCCCGCGCAGGTTCAAATCCTGTTTGCCCCGCCATTTTTTTTGTGCCTTTTTTATGTCATAATTTATATTTTTTTATTTATTTTCTTCAAATTTAAATAAAAAATTTTTACTCTATTTTTTTTATTTTTCAGCATTTTTTTTAATTTTTATTAATAAATAATTGTATATTTATTAATTTAGTTTAAAATTATTTTTAATATTCATTTAATTTATTTATAAAAAAATTAAGCTTAGGAGAAAAAAATGAGTTTTAAAATTTTATTAGAAAATCAAATCAAACTAAAAAATGAAACTAATTCTAAAAGAAAAATCGTTATTATTGATGGTGATGATCAAAGAGCTGTTGATGCAGCGAATTTATTAGTGCAATCTAAATTAATTACACCTGTTTTATTAGTTGATAAACTACATAAAAATATTAGTGATGAAATAATTCAAGAAGTAATGTCTGATGATAAAAAAGAAAAATTTGGTGAATTATTTTTTGAATTAAGAAAAGGTAAAGAAACATTAGAAAATGCAAAAAAAGCATTACAAACTAAACCTTTTTATGCAATGATGATGTTAAAAAAACAAAGAAGTTGATGGTGTTGTTGGAGGCCTTAATTTTACAACATCAGATATTTTAAGAGCTGCATTTAAAGTTATAGGACCAATGCCAGGTGTTAAAACCATTTCTAGCGCTATGATTATGCATAAAAATGAAGAAAAGTTAATTTTCTCAGATATTTCAGTAAATATCAAACCAACATCTGATCAATTAGCAGAAATAGGATTTAACGCAGAATTATTTGCTAAAAGTTTAGGATTAGATCCAAAAGTAGCATTTCTTTCATTTTCTACAGATGGCTCAGCAAAAAGTGAAGAAACTAAAACTGTTGTTGCAGCTTTTGAAAAATATAAAACTTTATCTTCAAATTCAAATGTTATTGGAGAAGTGCAATTTGATGCTGCTTATATTGAAAAAAGTTAAAAAAGATAAATATAAAAAACCAAGTTTCGAAGGTTCAGCAAATGTTTTTGTTTTCCCAACATTAGATGCTGGTAATATAGGTTATAAAATAGCTCAAAGAATGGGTGGATATGGAGCTATAGGTCCGATTATCACAGGTGTAGGAGCTCCAGTTAATGACCTTTCAAGAGGAGCGACAGTTGAAGATGTATATAACACAATTTTAATTACAACACTACAGACATTTAAAGAGGAAAAATAATGCAAAATAAAAAAATTTTAGTTATTAATGCTGGTTCTTCTTCAATGAAATGATCACTTTTTTCAAAAAAATGAACTTGAAATTATTGCAGGTGGTATTTCAGAAAGAATTGGTATTAGTGATTCATTTTTAACAATGGAATACAAAGGTAAAAAAACTAAAAAACAATTGATTTAAAAGATCATTTAGATTCTGTAACTGAAACAGTAGAAATGTGAAAAGAAATAAAGTTATTGAAAATTTAGATGAAATCGAAATTGTTGGTTTTAGAGTTGTTCATGGTGGTGAATATTTTGTTGATACAACAGAATTAAAAGCAAAAGAAATTCAAGTTATTGATGAATTATCTAAATTTGCACCATTACATAATCCAGGAGCTTTATTAGCGATAAAAGCAATAAAAAAAGTTATCCCAAATGCAAAACTAAGCGCAACTTTTGATACAGCTTTCCATACTACAATTCCAAATGTAAATTCTATTTATCCGATTAACAGAGAATTAAGCCAAAAATATGGAATTAAAAAATATGGTTTTCATGGAACTAGCCATAAATTTATTACTCAAAAACTTGCAGAAATTTTAAACAAAAAAACAGTTAGTTTAGTTAATATGCATATAGGAAGTGGAGCTTCACTCTGTGCTATTAAAGATTCTAAATCAATTGATACATCAATGGGGATGACACCATTAGCAGGAATTATGATGGGGACAAGAAGTGGAGATATTGATCCTTCTATTCATGAATATGTAATGGAACAAGCAAATATTTCAATTAAAGAATTCACAAATATTTTAAATAAACAATCAGGTTTATTAGGTGTTAGTGGCATTGGTTCAGATTTAAGAGATGTTATTCAAAAATATCAAGAAAATGATGCTAATGCAATTTTAGCTATTGACCTTTATACACAAAAAATTGCAGATTATTTAATTAACTACATTAATAAAATTGGTAAAAATATTGATGCATTAGTTTTTACAGCGGGTGTTGGTGAAAATTCAAGTTTTATTAGACAAATGATTTTAGAAAAAATTAACATTCTTGATATTAAAGTAGATACTAAATTAAATAATGTATCACCAAGTGAAATTGCATCAAGTCATCTTATAACAACAAGTGATTCAGCTATTCCTGTTTATGTTATTAGAACAAATGAAGAATTAATGATTGCACAAGATGCAAAAAAATTATTTAACTAAAAAAGCACTTTATCCTGGAAGTTTTGCTCCTTTTCATGAAGGACATTTAAGCATTTTAAAAAAAAGCTTTATCTATTTTTGATTATGTTTATTTAGTTATAACTATAAATCCAGATAAAGAAATTGATTTTTCTTTTGAGAAAAGAAAAAAAATTGTAGAGCAAGCAATAGTTGGACTAAAAAATGTTGAGATTATTATAAATGATAATAATTTAACAGCTGATATTGCTAAACAACTTAATGTTAATTGATTAATTAGATCAGCAAGGAATCAAATTGATTTTGACTATGAAATCGATTTAGCATTATCTAATAAATTACAAAATAATAAATTAGAAACTATTTTATTAGTGCCAGATAGTGAAAATATTAATAAAAGTTCTACTTTAGAAAGACACAAAGCAAAGCTAAATTTAAAATAACGTAATTTAATTATTTTGTTTAAACATAAAAAATAACTTGATTTAGTCATAAATCAAGTTTTTTGTTACTTTTTTTAATATTGCAAGAAAAAATAAAATATTTTGTTTAATTTTGTAAATTAAATTGCCTATTTTTGTAATTAACTTTAAAAGATAAAAAATTTTGCTATAATGATTTAATGCAAAATTAGTAATTGTTGAGTCACCAAATAAAATTAAAACTATTAAAAAATATTTAGGAAATGACTATGAAGTTATGGCTTCAGTAGGTCATGTTTTAGAACTCAAAACAGCTGGTAATTTGGATTTGGAGTTAATTTAGATACTTGAGAACCTATATATGAAGAAAACAAGATAAGAAAAAGGTTATTAAAGATCTAAAAGCAGCATCTAAGAAATTTGATGAAATTTTGATTGCAACCGACCCTGATCGTGAGGGTGAAGCAATTGCCGCAAATTTGGTTAATTTATTAGAAATCCAAAATAAATATAAAAGAATTAAATACAATGAAATTACAGAAACAGCTATTAAAAATGCTATTGAAAACCCACTTTTAATTAATCAAAATTTAGTTAATGCTCAAAAAACTAGAAGAATCTTAGACCGTATTATTGGTTTTAGACTTTCAAGAATAGTAGACTTAAAAATTTCACAACCACCAATTACACCAACAGCTGGTAGAGTGCAATCTGTTGCACTTAAATTGATAATTGACAAGGAGAAAGAGCGTAAAAGTTTTGTTCCAATTCAATATTCAACCATTAAAGCATTACAAAGTGATGAAATAGAATTTGAATATTTTAATAATATAAAACCATATCAAAATAATTCTTTATGAATTGAACCAAAAGAAGCAGAAGCAATCATAAAAGAATTAAAAGGTGATTTAGTAGTAAAAAATATAAAAGTTTCAGAAAAAAAAGAAGCTAAAGTCACACCTTTCAAACAATCAGTTTTATATAAAAGAGCAGGGATTTCATCTGGAGCTGTCCAAGCTAGTTTACAAAGTTTATATGAAGGTTATGGTTCTGGTGGACTTATTTCATATCCTAGAACTGATTCAACAAGATTAAGCAAAACATTTTTAGAGCATGCACAACAATTTATTGTTAAAAATTTTGGTCAAGAGTATGTAGCGAAAGATATAAAAGGTTTTGCAGGTGATCAAGATGCCCATGAAGCTATTAGACCAACAGATTTAAATTTAACTCCTGATAAAGCAAAAGAAATGTTTGAATTAAAAGAAATAGATTATAAAATTTATTCATTAATTTATCAAAATTCTTTACAAGCTACTATGAATGTTCCAATTAGAAAAACAGTCAGATACGAATTAGAAAACAATAATCATAGTTTTAAAGCAACAGAATCAGATATTATTTTTGATGGTTATTATAAAATAATGCCAGACAAATTAAATAAAGAAAAAAAACTTAATTTAAAACTTAATGATGTTGTCCCAATCAAAGAATATAAATTAATTAATTCAGAAACTCAACCACCAAGTAGATATAGTGAAGGTAGTTTAATTGAAGCAATGGATGAAATTAAAGTAGGTAGACCATCAACATTTGCCACAATCATTAAAACATTAAAAGAAAGATTATATGTTGAAAACGGAGAGAAAACATTAATACCTTCCGATTTTGGATCAATTGTATTAGAGAAACTATTTGAAATAAGTCCTGAAATAATTAATGAAAAATATACATCTTCAATTGAAGAAAAATTAGATTTAATTGCTGAAGGCACAGAAGATTACAAAAAAGTTTTAGATATTTTTTGAGAAGACTTTCAAAAAAATGTTGAAACAACAACAGAAAATATAACTAGAACAAGTGCTATTCAAAAAGTTGATGAAATGTGTCCAGAAGATAATGTTGATTTAATTTTCCGCTTCAACAAAGCAACAAGACAAAAATTTATTGGATGTTCTAATTTTCCAAAATGTAAATTCGTAAAATCACTCCCTAATTCTAGTCAAAGCTACAAGAAAAAATATGTTAATTGATCAAAAAAGAAACAATAAAAACCTAAAAAATAACAACAAAGCTAAAATTTTGCTTGTTGTTATTTTTATATATTAAATACTATAATAATTTTTTAAAAATAAAAATGAAATTTATCATTTAAAAACAAGTTTTTTTAAAAAAATAAAAATTTAATTAAAAAGATTTTTATATTTTAATGGTTCAATAATGCTTATTAATAAATTTTGCGTTTCTAAAGGTGGAATATTAATGTTAAATTTCTTTACTAAACTTAAATTTAAATTTTTTTGTGTAGTTCCTGAAGAAAATTTTAAAAAATTATTTTTATTTTTTATTAAATAAAAATATAAATATTTTTGAATTACAATATGTGGGTTTGGAATGATTTTGCAAAAAGACTGATTAATATATAAATCATTATTTTCAAAGTTAATTGCAACAATTCCAGGTGTAGCGTACATAGAATAAACCATTTCATTTTTATTCAATTTTATTAATTTGTGTTTTAAAGGATCAAAATTATATTTTCCAATTTCACCTTGAATTTGATTACTTTTTAAATTTTTAACTAAAAGTCAATTGACTCCACCATATTCACTTTTAAAAGCTTCAATATTTTTTACTCCATTAGGTCCTCTACCAGAAATTACATTAGAAATTTCCCCAAGTTTATAAAATTTGCCCAAACTAGTTAATAATTTATTAGAATAAAAATCTTGTTGCTTTTTGAATAAGTTTATTTGATCTTTAATAAGGTTTAATTGTTTTTCTAATGGTTCAATAATATCTATTATTGAACCGCATGAAGAATTATTTTTGAGGCATAATCATTTGGTAAGAATTGATACTATTGAAAATGCTGAAAAAGATATAAAAACATTAATATCTATTATTGAATTTTGTATTTCTAATGGAGGAATATTAATTTCTAAAGTTCGCAATGTATACTCTCTAACTGCAGGTCTAGATGATCCAACAATTGATTGTTTTTTTATTTTGTTTTCACTTTTTTTCAATAAATAAAATAAATATTTTTCATTAAAAAGTTGTTTTATTTTAGGAATTAAAATAAAACAAACATTTGTGATAGAAAATTTATTTTTTTGTAAAAAAACTGTTCCTGCATATGCTCCATCAGCGCTAATAGTTATATATTCTCCATCATACATATATGAATTTATATATCCAAAGACACCATTATTTTTGGTGTTAGAAGATATAACTGGATAATCTCCAGGATTATTTTTTAAATCATTTGAATTTATTATATTCCCTCTTTTTATTTTGACTATATCCCCAAGTTTATAAATTGCCATTAATGATTTATTTATTATATAAAAACATTGAATTATAGTACAATTTACATGATAATATTTGATATAACGTTGTATATTATTTTATTTTTTTTTAAATAAAAAAATTTTTTTAAAAAAAATAATAATTTTTTAAAACAAATGAAAGGATTTAGTTTTTTAATGGCAATTTATGAATTGAACAAAATTGTTAAATTTTTAAAAGGTAAAAATATAAAACAAAATGAAACACTAGAAAATGGTGAATTTAATGTTTATTCATCCAAAACTAAAGATAATGGAATTTTTGGTAAACTTAATACTTTTATTTTTGATGGTGAGTATATATTAATTACAAGTCATGGTGCATATGCTGGAACAGTTATTTATGTAAATGAAAAATTCTCTACTACAAGTAACTGTTTTGTTTTAAAGCCTGATAATAGTATTGTAAATACAAAATTTTTGTTTTATTTATTAAAAATGAATCAATTAAATTTAAACGCAATCGCCAAAGGTTCGGCTCAAGGTTTTTTAAGTAATAATGATTTGTCATATTATAGTGTAAAAATCCCACCTTTAGAAACCCAAAATTCAATAATAGATATTATTGAACCCATTGAGCAAACAAAAAATTTAATTATTCAAATTGAAAAAAAAATATTAAAAATTTACCAACAAAGAAAATTAAGTAATGTTTTGATAAAAGATATTTCATATAAAATAAATACTGGTTTTGCTTATAACAAAAAGCATATAGAAGATAATGGAAAATACAAAATTTTTAAAATATCAAATATCGGAAATTCTTTAACACAAAATCAAGAAACTAACTTTATGAAAAATAATCTATTAAATATTGGGGATATTATCACAGGGCTTTCAGGCACAATTGGTACATCAAAAGTTATAACATCAAAAAATTGAGTTTCTAATCAAAGAACATTATCATTAACTTCAGATTACCCATTAAATATTTCAGAAAGCATAAAAAAACAAAAAACAGAATTATTAAATATAGCTACTGGCGCTGCTCAAAAAAACATTACTAAAAACAATATTTTAGAATTGAAATTAATAAAAACTTATAATATTGATTTAAAGATAAATGAAATATACATAATTTTAACAAAAATTAAAAAAATATTAACTGTATTAAAAAAACAAATTTTAAAATATTATTTTTAAAATTTTGTTTTTTAATTTTTGGATTTTTTGTTCAATTTTTTTTAATTTAAAGTCAAAATAATATATTTTTTCAATTAATTGAACATGATTAAATTCGAAATTTATTAATTTATTTTTTGCTTTTGAAGCATGCATTATAGTTGTTCCTACTGAAAAATTTTTAATAATTTTTTGATTAAACTTGTTTATTAAATTTAAATATATTTCCACATCTTTTTTTGTTTTAGATTCTACTTTATATGCATATCCATTAAACCCTTCGATATTATTATTCACTATACCTGTAGTTGCATCTAAAGATATTAAAATATCACCAAAATGCACATTTTTCTTATCACATGTAAAATCATTAATTTTCCCTTGTAACGAAGATATATTAATAAAAGTATTTTTTTCACATGATGTATTTTGATTTTTACTTTTATTTTTTCCTTTAATAAAAGACACATTTTCATAAAGAAAATTATTGCGCCTTATAGAGAAATTATCAAAAAATCAAAAATAAATTTTATCAATGTTTTTTTTCATTTTTTTTATTTTATTTTCTATTAGTTCATTTGGTTCAATAATATCTATTAATGTTTTTATATCTTTTTCAGCATTTTCAATAGTATCAATTCTTACCAAATGATTATGCCTCAAAAATAATTCTTCATGCGGTTCAATAATATCTATTATTGAATTTTGGGTTTTCAAATCAGGAATAATAGCTTCTAAGTTATTAATATCTTTTGCATAAATATGTTTGATTACACTGCCATCACCTATTTGTTTTAGTCTTTTTTCTTTTGTTTTTAAAAGAAAAAATAAATATTTTTCGTTTATAATGCTTAAATCTTTTGGTTTAACTAAAAATGCGCCTGTATTAATAGAAAATGGTTTATCTTGTCAAAAAACATTTCCAATACTACCATCTTTAGAAATTGTAATTCCTTTTTCATACAAAAATGTATTTATATAACCGAAAATTCCATTATTAAATGAACTACTAGATACAACACCAAATTCACCATTATTTGCATCTACATATTTTTTTGTAAGTTTGCTATTACCTGAAATTACTTGAATTATTTCCCCAAGTTTATAAATTGCCATTAATGAATAAATAAATTTTTATTCTGACTTTTTATTTTTTTATATATTTATGCTTTTTTTATAATTTTTTCATTTAAAAAAAAGAAAGGAAATTATGAATTTTTTAAAAAATAATGAAAAAATGATCAAATTATTTTTATCTACTAAACAAAATTATAAAACACAAAAAACTTACTTTTCATTTTTAAAACGTATTATTTTACTTGAAAAGATTACTATTAAACAAATTAACAAATATATTTCTTCTCTTAATGTAAGAAATAATACAAAACTTTTATACATGAGAGTTGTTAAAAGTTTTTTAAGATGATGTAATAAAAATCAAAAGCAAAGCTTTAATGTTGAATTATTAAATACATACAATAATGATTCTAGAGAAAAAAGAATTTTCACTACAACAGAAATTGAAATTTTAACTAAAGAATTAAAAATATTTAATGATAAAGTTTTAGAATTCTATTTTTGAATGGTTTATGAAAATGCAGCAAGAATTAATGAAATAATTAACGCTGATTTTGAAAATTTAAACTCTGATTATTTTACTACAACTCAAGTTTTAAAAACTAAACATAAACAATCACAAAGAGTTGTAGGTATACCTGAATATTTAGTTGATATATATTTAGAAATTAATTTTAATAATCTAAAAATTAATAATTCATCACTAAATTCAAGAATGAGTAAATTTTTTAAATTTTTATCTAAAAGACATCCTAATAAATTTAAAAAACATGATATAAATTTTCAAACTTTAAGAACTAATAAAATTACTCAATGAGCTTATCTTGGCTACAATTCTACTCAAATTGCAAATATTACAGGACACATTAAAACACAAACACTTACTTTACATAAAATTTTTTAATTTAACAATTTTTATATATTTTTTGGTTTATTTAAATAAAAACATTTAATTTATTTTTTAAATTTATATTAAATCTTAAAAAAACAAAACACAGCATTTAATATTAGTGTTTTGTTTTTTTTGTTAAAAATAATCTATTTACTTAACTTCATTTTGTTTAAATATAGCTAATATTTTAATTTTTTTAATTTGTTATGTTTCATTTTTTTATATTAATTTATTACATTTAATATTTTTATTATTTAAAACAACATATTTGAAAACCTAATAAAATAAAAAAAATAAAAAGTTTGTAAAAAAACTCATAATTCATGTTATAATATTATTGCATCTAAAAATAAATGCAATTTTAAATAATTATTTAGCTATTTAATTAAACATTATATATAAGAATTTATATATTAAATTCAAAAAAAAAAAAAAAAGAGGTAAAAAATGTCCAAACAAAATATCGAAATCAATTATATTGATTCAATCAAAGAAAAATTATGAAAATCATGTGATGAAATGAGGGGGAATGTTCCTTCTGAACAATATATGCACATTATTATTGCTATTATATTTTTAAAAGCAATGTCTGATAAATATGAAAAAGCAGGAGAACAAATTAGAAAAAAATATTTGAATGATGGCGAAAGAAAATGATTATTAGCAAAAAAAGATTTAAATTTACTTAAAAGGTATGATGTTCAATTTATTGTGCCAGAAAGTGCCAGTTGATCAAATATTCAAAAATATATAAGTAAAGAAGAAATTGGAATAAAAATCGATGAGGCTTTATTAGCGCTAGAAGAACAAAACAATTCATTAAAAGGTCTATTTGAAAAAAATTTTAGTCGTGAAGATTTAGATAAACAAAGATTAAGTAAAGTAATTAAACAGTTTTCTGACATTAATTTTTCTGAACTTAAAGAAGATTTTATAGGTAGACTATATGAATATTTTTTAGGAAACTTTTTTAGAAAACAAGGTCAAAATGGTGGAGAATTTTACACACCACAATCCATTGTGGAACTTATGGTTGCTCTTTTAGCTCCAGACAGCGATAGTAAAATTTATGATCCAGCTTGTGGAACAGGTGGAATGTTTGTTCAAGCTAAAAAATATTTAGAAAAACATAAAAAAGATATAACTCAAATGAGAGTATATGGTCAAGAATTTTCATCTACAACATGAAAATTAGCAAAAATTAACTTAATTTTAAATGGTTTTGATCCTGATGATACACATCTTGGTTCAAAAGCAGAAAGCACTTTCAAAGAAGACTTAAGTGGTTTTGAACAATTTGATATTGTATTAGCAAATCCACCATTTAATCTTAAAATATGAGAAAATGAAAATGCTTCAGATGATCCAAGATACAAATGAGGACTACCACCTACAAAAAATGCTAATTATGCTTGATTATCCCATATTTTATATAAATTAAATGAAAATGGTAGAGCAGCTGTTATTCTTGCTAATGGTGCACTTTCTTCTTCACAAAAAGAAGAGCTAAGCATTAGAAAAAAAATGCTTGAAGAAAATAAAATAGAAGCAATAATTTCTTTACCAGATAAATTATTTTACACAACTGGCATTCCTGCCACAATCTGAATTTTTAATAATAACAAATTGAATGACGATGTTATTTTTATTAATGCTGAAAATTTAGGAGAATTAGCTACTAAAAAACTTAGAGTGTTTAACACAGAAAATATTAATGAAATAGTTTCTGCTTATAATGATGCTAAGTTAAATAAAGATTTTAGTATCAAAGGTTTTGCAAAAAGAGTTTCATTAAATGAAATTAAAGAAAATGATTATTCACTTGTACCTGGAAGATACATTGATTTACTAGAAGAAGAAGTGGATAAAGAACAACTAAAAGCAGAGATTCTAGAAATTCAAAATGAACTCAAAATTTTATTTAAAGAATTCACTGATTTAATTCCTGATGTTGAAAAATCTATTGAACAAGCTATTAAATTTGCTGATGAGCAAGAAAAAGAAAAATAGAATCAATTCATTATTATTTATTTAATTAGCAACAGTCTTTCCATAAAACAAAAGCAAAAAAATATTTTATAACTACAAAAATTAAAATCAATAAGGAAAAGTAATATGAAACAAATTCAAAATACTAATATTTTCAAATTAGAAGAAATAGCTAAATTTTATCTTGGTAAAATTTTAAAAAAACCAACAGAAAGCAAAGGCGAATACCCTCTAATTTCATCTACTTCCAAAAATGATGGGATTATTGGAAAAGTTGAGACATTTAATTTTCAAAATTGTATTACATTGCCAAGATTAGGGATTGAAGATAATATTTTTATAACATTAAGGAAATATAAATTTAGTGCTACATCACACTTAATTATTGTAAAACCAAATAAAAATATTGTAATTTTAGATTTTTTATATTTACTATTAAAATCACTAAATGCTAAAATTAGTCAATATGCAATTGAGGGAGATTTAATCAAACGTTTAAGTTTGAAAAAATTAAAAAGCTTAAAGTTAAGTATTCCTGAATTAAGTATTCAAAAAGAAATTGTTCAAAATTGAAAAAAAACAAACGAAAGTCTTGTATTTTTTGAAAAATTTTTTGAAAATCCTATATTTCAAATTAATAATTTATTAGTTAAAACACTTAATTATGTTATGAATAAAAGTAATAAACAAAATTATTTATTATCTGATTTATTAGATAAACAAAAACCATATAAAATGGGTAAAATTAACTTTGAGTCAGATGATAAAAAAAATAATTTATATATTTTAACTTACAAGAGTTTCAAAAATAATAATTTAAATGACAAAATGACATTTTATGATGAAAAATTAGAAAGTTTTTTTGCTAACAAAAATGATGTTTTCTTTACTAGATTCCCAGAACCTAGTTTTGGAATTCAAAATATTTATGAAGAAAACTCAGCTGTTTTTGATAGCTCATTAGTAAAATTAAATATTGATGAAACTAAAATTCAAAAAGACTTTTTTAAATATTTTAATTATTCAAATTTTTGATTAAATTGAAAACAAAAAAATAAAACATCAACATTATTGGGCGGAATAAATTTTTTAACAATTTTAAATTTAACACTTTCACTTCCAACATTAGCAAATCAACAAAAAATGATATTAATTATAAATAAACTTGAAAAATTAATAAAAATATTAACAAATATACAAAATAAAATACAGAAAATAATTTTGATTAATAATCAAATTATATTTAAAAAAATTAAAGAAAGGAGTTCATAAATGGCAATTTATAAACTTGGGGATATAGTAAAGATTAAAAGGGGTGATCCAAAACTAGCAGGAAAACATTTAAAAAAAATACAAGGAAAATATCCATTAATCGCTGGAACTGGACAAAATAATGGAATAATATCATATATTAATCATTGAAAATTTAAAAAAGGAATAACTATTTCACGTGTAGGAACAGCTGGTAAAGTTTTTTATCATAATTATAAATTTAATATTAATTCTGTAGCTTATTTTTTAGATATTATTTCTAAACAAAATATTAATGAAAAATATTTATTTTTTCTTTTAAAAACAAAAGAACAATTAATTATTTCAAAACTTTCAGGTTCTGCACAGAGGCATTTAAAAAGTTCTGTTTTATTAAATATTTCTATAAACATCCCACCTCTCAATACCCAAAATTCAATAATAGATATTATTGAACCGCATGAAGAATTATTTTTGAGGCATAATCATTTGGTAAGAATTGATACTATTGAAAATGCTGAAAAAGATATAAAAACATTAATAGATATTATTGAACCTATTGAACAGTTAAAAAATACAATAAATAAAATTAAATTAATATTAAAAAAACATTTAATTTTAATTTATAAACTAAATCAATCTTCAAAAGAACCTATAAAAAATCAAATAATTATAAAAAATAAAAAATATAAAAATGAAAAATTTTATTGCCCAACTTCACTTGTTAGTGAACTTAGTTTAAATAAAGAAAATTTAATTTTATTAGACCAAACCAAAAAACCATCAAGAGCAGATTTAACAATAGAAGATAATTCATTTATTTTTTCAAAAATAATTGGTGAAAACAAATTGATGATTTTTTCAAAAGCTCCTAATATAGTTTTTTCTACTGGTTTTTTTAATATAAAAAGTAAAAATGAAACAAATGATCATTTATTATCTTTTTTATTGTCTAACGATTTTATATATCAAAAAAATCAATTACAAACTGGTACATTAATGCAATCTCTAAATAAAGAAAACCTTAATAAAATTTTTATTAAAAAAGATATTTTATATAGTAATAATCTTTTTAGTCAATTATCAAATTTAATAAATTTAGAAAAAAATATAAATTCTATATTAAAAAAAATATTAAAAATTTTCATCTAAAAAACACCTATTTTTATTTAAATAAATGTTTTTCATTATTTTACTAATAGCTTAATTTTTAAATTTAATATTTTATTAATTTTATTTTTAATAAGTATTAAGGTGTTTAGCAATATATAAATTTTTTCTAATTCATTTTCTAAAGAAACATCTAGAATTTTAATGTTTTTTATTTGATTTAATTTTAAATATTTAATTACTGATCCATTAGATTGATTTCTTAATTGTTGAATAAAATTTTGTATTGTTCAAAAAGTAGTAAAAAATAATTTTTTAGGTTTTATTGCATAATTTCTTTGATACAAATCGAAAATACCATTATATCATCAGCAATAAAAATTACCATTACCTGATAATATTATATATTTACCATTGTAATTGCTTTTAAATGACTTGCTTATGTGTTCTGAACATGAATAAAAATTGTAAATACCATTTTCTTCATCTATAACATCATTATTTCATTTACCAGTTGAAATTTCGTAAATATTATCAATATAAAAATTATTTTTTAAAATTTTGAAAATTTTATTTGTAAATTTGTTAATGTTTGTTTCTAGATTTTTAAAATTATTTAAAACTTTTTCTAATGGTTCAATAATAGATATTATTGAACCATTAGAAAAACAATTAAACCTTATTAAAAATCAAATAAATTTATTCAAAAAGCAACAAAACCTTTATTCAAAGAAATTATTAAGTAACTTTGAAGGAATTTATAAATTAAGTAAACTTGTTGAGTTTTTAAAAGGAAAAAATATCAAGCAAAGTGAAACGTTAAAAGATGGTAAATTCAATGTTTATTCATCCAAAACTAAAGATAATGGAATTTTTGGTAAACTCAATACTTTTATTTTTGATGGTGAGTATATATTAATTACAAGTCATGGTGCATATGCTGGAACGGTTATTTATGTAAATGAAAAATTCTCTACTACAAGTAACTGTTTTGTTTTAAAGCCTGATAATAGTATTGTAAATACAAAATTTTTGTTTTATTTATTAAAAATGAAGCAACCTGATTTAAATACAATTGCCAAAGGTTCGGCTCAAGGTTTTTTAAGCAATAATGATTTGTCATATTTTGACATCAACATCCCATCACTAGAAACACAAAATTTATTAATAAGCATTATTGAACCATTGTATAAAAAAATTGAGTTGTTAGAACAGAAAGAAAAAATACTAATTAAAAGATTTAATTACTACAAAAATATTTTAATTAAAGGATAAAACAAATGAAGCAAAATGAAAAATGATATGAAAATGATTTTGTAAAAAAATTAGTTGAAAAACAAGAATATATAAAACTTCAAGGTATAAAAGATACTGAAGGTTTACTCAAAATAATTTTTATTGAAATTGAAAGATTAAACTCAATTAAATTAAAAGAAGAAAATAAACAAAAGCTTAAAGAGTTATTTACTTTAACTAAAACTGAAAAAATTCAATTTGCTCAATGAATTTGAAATTTCGATACCATAACTATCCCAAAAGAAAATAGTTCAAGAGAACAAAGACTTAAATTAATTGATTGGGAAAATTGAGAAAATAATAATTTTTATGTTTTACAACAATTTAGCACAAAAAATAAAGAAACAAATAAAACTAATATATTTGATAGTTTAATTTTAATCAATGGTTTTCCATTAATTTTCTTTGAATTTAAAGATAAAAATGTAAAAATAAAAAAAGCTATTTCTGATATTAAAAATGACTATAAAAATGTTTTAAATAGTGATGTTTTAAGGTTTGTTCAAATACTTGTGGCATCAAATTTTGAAAAAATTAAATTAATGTCTAACAATGATAAAGAAGAAAAAAAGTTGAATTTAACTGATATTCAGATAATGGAAAAAATATTGATAATTTTATTCAAGATTTTTTAAACAAAAACAAATTAAAATATTATTTAAAAAATTGTGTTGTTTTTCAAAAAGCTAAAAATAAACTTTTGCTTTTAAGACCTTATCAACAAAGAGCAATGCAAAAAACAATTAATTTTGTTAATAATCAATTAAAAAATAAATTAAATGCTAATATTAATATAAATAATGGTTATATTTGACATACAACAGGTAGTGGAAAAACAATAACATCATATAAAATTGCTGAAATATTATCTCAAAATCCTAACATTGATCATGTAATTTTCTTAGTTGATAGACAGGATCTTAATACTCAAACAACAAAAGAGTTTCGAAGTTTTATTTCTTGAAATGAAAATGAACTTTTTGAGGCTCTATATCAAGACAATTCCTCAAAATTATTAGAACTTTTAATTAAAAAAAGGGAAAAATTAATAATTACAACTATTCAAAAAATGAATAAAATTTTAACTAATAATTTAAATTTAATTCAAGAAATAACAAATAAAACCTTTGTTTTTATAATAGATGAATGTCATCGCTCAGTAGCCGGAACAATGGGAAGTAGAATAAAAAATAATTTAAAAAATAGTATTATGATAGGATTCTCTGGAACACCAATTTTGAAAATGATAGTGATAAAAAAACTTCAGACATTTTTGGTAACAAATTAGATGTTTATAATATGCGTGATGCTATAAAAGATAAAAATGTTTTAGGTTTTAGTCTCAGAAATTATTATACAAATGATAAAGATTCTGTTAATTATTCAGAAAACGAAATTTTAGATTTCCAAACAATCATTTAAAAAAGCTAACTGAAATTTTAAAAATAGTTAAAAAATCACATTACAATTTTACACAAAATGGTCATTATAATGCAATTTTTGCTTTTGACACAATCAAAGATATGCTAAGTTTTTATGAATTATATTTAAGTTCAGAAATAAATAATATTTTCATGTCTCCAATATTTTCATTCAATTTAAAAGAGCAAGATAATATCGAAAATAATGAAAAAGATAAAAAATAGAAGATTTTAAAAAAAATATAGTGGAAAATTACAACAAAAGATTTAAAACATCATTTGATGAAATAAATTTTGATAAATATATTAATGATGTTCAATATCGTTTTAAAAATTACAAACCCAATGAAGATGGCATTGATATTGTTTTGGTTGTAGATATGCTTTTAACGGGCTATGATTCACCTAATACTAATACCCTTTATATAAATAAGCAATTATCTAATCACAATTTAATTCAAGCTTTTTCAAGAACTAATAGAATTTATGAAGAAAATAAACCTTATGGTCTAATAATTAATTTTTCTGTTTCACAAAATACAATTGATGATGCTTTTATGACTTATGCAGAAAGTACTAAAGATGATCTTGTTGACATTGTGTATGGTGAAACATATGAAAAAGTGTATAAATATTTTGTTGATGTTTGACAAAAGCTTAAAACTAGTGTGACAAAAGTTTATGATTTTGAAAATCAAAATGTTTTTCTAATGCTTCAACAAGTGATTTAAATCAATATTTGAAAGAAGTTGTTGAAACTAACAAAACTTATTCTAAACTTAAAACTTATCCTGAATATGATGAAAATAATAAAATCGAAGGTTTTACAATTGAAGAATTAAAAGAATATTTAAATATTGTTAAAAAGGTTAAAGACACTTTTAATGAAAGAGGAGAAAAACCAGAAGAACCTATTGATGATGTTACAATTTATATTCCTGAAGAAGCAAAATATCATGAAGTTATTATTGATGAAAAATATTTAGATAATTTAATTTGTTTTAACACAGATTGCACTAAAAAATCATTTATTAATTTTGATGTCAATGAAATAAATGAACAACTTGAAAAAAATCTTCAAGAATTAAATATTTATTAAAACAAGGTGATATTAGCGAAGAGACATATGATATTAGAAAAATATTTAATACCGAATGATTTCTTAATTTAAAAAATATTTATTTAATTTAAAAATAAAATGATTGATCAAGAAAAATATTAAAATTAGAAGAATTTAAAATAATATATTTCAATAGTAAGTAAAAATTTCAATTTCAATTATAAAAAAGTCATTGAAGCATATCCGGATATAAATAAAAAACTTTTAGATGAGGATTTAAAAAAAAGAGTTGATGAAAAAGATCTTGAAGATATTCATAATCATCATGAATGGAAAAATTAAGAAGAGAAACAGAAATATCACTAATCAAGATACAGAAAAATTTCTTTATGATATTCTAAAAGTATTAAAGCAATTTTAGAATTTTTAGAAATACAAAAAAATATCTTAATGCAAGGAGTTAACTAATTATGTCAAGTAATAATGAATTAAAAAGTGTTGTAGATAAAATTTGCAATACATTAAGAATAACATGGAAACCACAGAATATCGTGATTATATTATTGGTTTTTGTTTTATAAATACTTATCTGAATTATCAGAACAAAATTTGAAAAGTATAAAAAAAGACTTAAAAACATTAGTTATGAGGAGTTTGATCAAACCAATAGTCAATATAAAGCTATTGAAGAAATGATTTTAAAGATGAAGAAAGTTTTTTCATTAATTATAAATATAGTTTTCAAAATGTTGTAAAACAAGTGTACCAAGGAAAACCATTATTCCATTGTTGGAAGAAGCTTTTGAACAAATCGAAATCATGAATAATGGTTTAGATGTTGAAAATAAAGAATATTTAGCGATCTTTTAAAAGTATGATTTAACTGATAAAAATTTAGGTAATATTGAAGAGGAAAAGAAAGAACAATTCAACAATTATTAAAGAAATAAGTAGTTTAAAATGTCAATGGAAGATGTTGATCATTTTGGAACTACTTATGAGCATTTACTTTCAGAATTTGCTAGTGATTCAGGTAAAAAAGCTGGTGAATTTTATACACCATCTAGTGTAGCACAATTAATTTCTGATATAGCTTCTTATAATAGAACTAAAATTCAAAGCATATGATCCAGCATGTGGTTCAGGTTCATTATTAATTAAATTAATACGTAAGGACAATATAAAACATTTGGAAAATTATGGTCAAGAAATAAAAAATGCTACATACAATTTAGCAAGAATGAATTTTATTTAAGAGGTGTGCCATTTCGAAAATAGATATAAAAATGGTGATACATTATTAAACTATGCATATTCAGGAAGAGGGAACTTTTGATTGTGTTGTAGCTAACCCACCTTTAGTTTAAAATGAAATCCAAGCAAAGAATTAGCAAAAGATGTTAGGTTAATCCTTTTCCTTCTTTAGCACCAAAAAGGTATGCTGATTTTGCATTTTACAACATATGCTTATCATGTGGAACCTAAAAATGGTATTGTTGTTCTGTATTTTCATTAGGTGTTTTGAATCGTAACAACCCAAAGCTGAAAAAGAAATCAGAAATATATTGTAGATAAAAATTATATTGATACAATAATTTTATGCCAGAAAATCTTTTTATAACACAGTATTTCAACATGTATTTAGTAGCGAGAAAAAACAAACCATCAAATGAAAAAGGTATTTTCATGATTAATGCAACTAAAGAATTTGAAGCTTCAAAAAGACAAAATATTTAACAATGAAAATATTACTAAAATTTCAATGCTTGAAAAATAAAAAGAAATTGAAAATTTGCAAATATATACTTATGATGAAATAGTATCTAATGATTATTCTTTATCTATGGTCTTTATGACTTAGATAATTATCAAGAAGAAACAGAAATATTAACATTAAAGAAGTTGAAGCAGAACTTAAAAAAATAAATCAAGAAATAGAAGAACAAGAAAACTTTTGAAAAAAATTGGCTGAATTGAAAAAAAATTAATAATTAAATAAAAAAATTATAAAATAATGTCAAACCCAATAGTAAATTATTTAAATAATTTTGCTATTGGGTTTTTAATAAAATGAAGTTTGTTAAATTATTATTATAATTTTTAATTTTTGAAAAATATATAGTTCTAATATAATAATGAACCATTTCAATAAAATATTATTATCTTTATTTAGTTTTATGTGAAAAATAATTTTTTTATAATTTGTTTTAATTTAAACATTAGGTTTATGCTACCTACGGTAGAAAAAATTAAATATTTCTTAGTTTTTTTCTAAATTTTGTCTTATAAAAATATTAGCAGCATAATTAGGCTTATCTATGTAATTATTAGCATTGTTTATTGTAGAGTTATTTTTTTGAAATATAAAATTATTTTCTTTTCTAAATTGATTTAAAAATTTGATTGTATTGTAAATTGAATTTTTATTTTGAACTTGATTTTCAACATATTTTATATCTTCTGAAAAATTTAAGAAAATTTTATCTTTGCTTTTTTTCTCTTTAAATTCCACTTGATATTTTTTATTTTTTCATTTAAAAGGTTCACGCAACCCTGGGTCCCCAAACTTTTTATTAGCATGCATTCCTAATTCATCGCCATGATAAATTATTGGTTTAGTAGGCATAACAACAAATTAAATAAGCACTTTTATTGCATCAATTCTTGTTCAGTCAGTGGTTTATTTAAATCTTAGCTAATAGTTTAGAAATATTTATACGATATGAATTAATTCATCTATCATATCATGATTGGATAAAAAGGTATTCATTCATTAGAATTTAAATTTTAAGAATAGTTTTAAATTTCGACATCTTCATAAGTAAATCAATTATTTTTTCAATGTGTACTGTCATAAACAGCATCTAATGCTTTGTTTGCACCACTTGTTAAATATTTATCAGCTTCTTGTGGATTTTTCATCATTCACCCATCATAAAATTCTGTAGATTTTCCAATTTTTTTAATGTTTGATTGAAGCATTTCTTATTCAGAAAAATTTTGCTTCATTAAAATTATTTTAGTTTCACCATATGATGAAAATATTCTTCAAAGCATCATATCTAAAGCCATCAACCCTAATTGGTTCAATATTTTTGTATTGCTTTTAGTTCTTCTATAACTTCAAAATTATCTAAATTTAAGTCAGGCATCCTGCTCAAAATTTGAGGTATATCATTTATTTGTTGCATTTTTGTTTTTAGATTAATAAAAATTTCTCAATCTTTGTATCTGATTGTGTCATTTCTTTTTTGAATAAAAATGATAATATTTTGGTATTTTAAATCGTTTGTAATGCTTTTGAAATCACGGATGTTCAAAGAAGTATGATTAAATACCATGTCCATGTAAACTTTGATACCATTTCATGTCTGCACTTAAAAATTTAAAAATGCTTTTTACCACTAATTCTTCTGCAACTCAGTATAATCAATACATCATAACATGATATGAAGTTGAAGGATGAATTGGTGATAAGTATATTTGGTCAATATTCAAATCAATAAAATATTAATATTTTCTTTTAGTCCAATGAAATCACCTATTCCATCATTATTGCCATCAGCAAATGAGTAAACTAAAACCTGATAAATAACATTTGAAGTATTAGTTTTCTGTTTTAGTGGTGAGTTAAAACATTACATTTTTATGATCATTTTTATAAGTTAATTTATTGTTGTTTAAATAAATTTATTTTCTTGTCATTGAGCATTTTTTTTACATGAAACAAAGAAAAAGCATAGTAAAAATAGTAAAATAAAATTAGATATAACAATAACTGCTTTTTTAATTTTTAGTAATTTTAATTTTCAATTCTTCATTTTTTAATTTTAAAAAAAATATAGCAAGTTATAAAGAAAAACTTGATATATTAATTAAACCTTTGTATTTTAAATTTAAAGCAATTCAGCTGCATCATATCTATTATTATTGAAACATCATCGTGATTTTGTAAAAACTTGCTGGTACATCAGAAGTTATTTTGCCATTTATAGTTTCATAAATAGCTTTTGCTTGCAGAGCCATTAGCTAAAAGGATTATTTTTTAGCTTCTAGAATTGTCCCTATTCCCATTGAAATAGCGGTTTAGGAACATCATTTTCATTTTCAAATAAATTTTTTTGATGGATAGTGCTATCTGTAAGTTTACTTCTCTTGTTCTATCATCGATTAATGAACCAGGCTCATTAAAAGCAATATGACCATTTGTCCCTATGCCAAGAATCATTAAATCAATCCCACCTTTGTCTTTAATCAATCTTTCATAGTTTTTTGCATTTTTAGTTATGTCACCTAAACCATTTGGTAGATGAATATTTCTTTTTTTACATCAACATGATTAAATAAATTTTCAAACATAAAATAATGATATGAACATTTATTTTTTTCAATTCCTACATAT
>NZ_LR214951.1:900000-979558 GCF_900660485.1 Mesomycoplasma neurolyticum | reverse complement strand
TTTTTAAAAATACCTCTTTAAAAATATCTAATCTTTTTTGAACCTCGTTTGGAATTTCAACTTTTGGTGCATCAGGATGTAATAATCATGTTGCAGCTCAATGATTATCTTTTACATGAAATAATGGTGGTTCTTTTACTAAATCAATTTCTAAAACAAAATCATTTCTAGGAGCAAAAGGATCTCCAACAGGTAAATTACTTAAATCAGGTGGTGTTCCTTTGATATTTAATAATTTTTCTTCTTTATTTTCAGGAATAGCTGCTATTAATGCCCATGTATAAGGATGTTTAGGGTCAGTAAAAATATCTTTTTTAGTTCCTTTTTCAATAACTTTTCCTGCATATAAAACATATATATAATCACAAAATTTAGCAATAACCGAAATATTATGACTTATAAAAATAATTGAAATATTAGTTTGTTTTCTAATTTCATTAAATAAAGCTAAAACAGAAGCTTGTACTGTTGGATCCAGTGCAGTTGTAGGTTCATCAGCCACAATAATATTTGGATTTTGTGCAACAGTCATTGCAATAACAACTCTTTGCTTCATTCCACCACTTAAAGTGTGTGGATATTGATTGAAAATATTTTCAGCATTTTGAATTCCAAAACTTTGTAACATATTTATTAAATAATTTTTTTTCTCTTTTTTAGTTGCAAACCTTTTGTCTTTAATTAAAACATCGAGCAACTGCTTCCCAATAGTTCTAGTTGGATTTAAAGCAGTTAATGGATCTTGAGGAATATATCCAATTTTTTTACCTCTAATTTGTCTTCATTCTTTATCTTTTTTAAAATCTTTAGCATTAATGCCAAGAATATTCATTTTTTCACAAGTTGTCTTGCTAAAGCTATTAAGCCCTAATAAAGCTTTCGAACTAATAGTTTTACCACTTCCAGATTCACCAACAAGACCAATAATTTGCCCTTGTTCAATTTCAAAATCAATACCCCTAATTATCTCTATAAGTTTTTTATTTTCTTTTATAGATACTTTTAAATTTTTAACTTCTAAAATTAAATTTGACATTTTATGCTTTTCCTTTTTTATTTGAGATTGTTACATCTAAGGCATCATGGAAACCAAGAGCAATAAATCTAAGTGATAAAGCTATAGTTAAAAGAATTATTGCTGGGAATGCAAGAGCTCATGGGTTGAAATTAATCAAAGTAGAAGATGAAGTAATAATTAGACCTAAATTAGGTGCTGAATCAACACCTTCTTGAATAAAACCTAAGAATGCCACAGAAGAGACAACTAAAATCCCATGTGTAATTTTAAGTACAAATGAATTAGCTAATTTTCCTGGAATCGCTGGTAAAATGTGGCTAAAAATAAGTCTTATATTTGAGGCACCAATAGCTTTTGAAGCTTTAACATACTCTTCATCTTTTACTGAAATAGTAAAACTTCTTGTGGTATCAGCTGCTGATGTTCAACCTGTAAGTGAAATAATTAAAATTAATGCTAATGGAGTCGCTCCCATAATACTTACTAAAATTATGAAAAGAATAACTCATGGGATAGAGGAGAAAATTTCTAACAAACGATAACCATAAGTATCAATTTTTTTACCTACATTGAAACCTAAATAAGCTCCTATGACAACACCAATCAATGTTTCGATTATTGCTATTGCAAGCGCGATACCTAAAGCATTTAATGTACCAACTCAAGTTCTAAGTCAAATATCTCTTCCATATGAATCAGTACCAAAAAATGCTGGTAATGTTTTTTGTTTATCAGATAAAACTTTGATAATTTCATAAGGATTGACATAAATAGTTCATTCATTTGGTGCTACATATTTTGGTTCAACACCTTGGAGTAATTCAGGGTACTTTGCACTAATGATGTTTAATTTTTCTGTATCAATAGTAAAATCAACCCTACCTTCAAAACTAGGTCTTAAATTTGTAATAAAACTACTTGTAACTTTAGAAATAGGTTCATTTGTTTTAAAAGGTGAAACAATTCATGAAATAATAGCTGTTAAAATTAAACCAAATAAAACAAAAGTTGCAAACATTGCATATTTATTTTGGATAAATCTCTTAAAAATATCAACAACAATTTTTCTTGGTTTTCCAACAGTAAGTGAATTTAATAAAAGATCTTTATTAATGTTAGAAAATCTTAATAAATCTTTATCAACATTAGGATAACTATTGTTTTTATTTTTCATTTTCTACCTCATCTTCAATTGTTGTTATTTCTATATCTTTTTGTAAATTAGGTGCCACTAATTTTGTTTCTGATATTTTTCAAGTTCTTGTTCTAATTAAATGATTTTTTAATCTTGTAGATCAACTAGTTGAATTATTAGACATTCCAAATTTAATTCTTGGGTCCATTCAAACAAAAGATATATCTGCAATTATCATAGTAAATAATGTAAGTGCTGTATAGAATGCAAGTGAAAACATAATAACATTAATTTCACCAGATGTTGTATATTGAATTATTAAATTTGAAGAACCTGGTATTCTAAAAAATCTCTCTAGTAATATTGAACCACTTAAAAGTCCAATATATGAAAGAATCAAACCACCTACTAAAATAATAGAAGCATTTCTTAAAACATGTTTTCTAAAAATTTGGAAGTTAGTTAATCCTTTTGCTTTTGCAATTAAAACTTGATTAGAAGTTAAAACACTTACTACTTGATTTCTAATAAATAAAGTATAACCAGCTAATGATCCTAATGTATAAACAATAATTGGTGTAATTAAAGATAAAAATGTGGCATAACCAGAAACATCTCGTGGATCTTTAAATTCAGAAGGTAAACCCATTTTTGAAAAAATTAAAATTAGAGCAGGTGCAATAACAAAGGAAGGAAGTGCTATAAAAATACTTACAAAAGTAGCAATAGCAGAATCAATCGCTTTTTTTCTATTGTATGCTGCGATAGTTCCTAAAATTATTCCTATTACAAGGCTAAGAATAAAGCTTGGTAATGAAACTATAATAGTTCACTTAAGTGGTTTAAAAAACAAAGCAGGAATATTATGACTAAATTCATTTTCTTGCCCATAAATAATTCCAGCATCTCCTTTAAAAAAGAGATTTTTAAATCAAACAAAAAATCTAATAAAGACATTTGAATTAAAACCATGTGCTGCAGCAAGTTTTTGACTAGCTGCAATATCTTTTGCTGCATTTTTTGAATTAGGTTTAAAATCTTCAGGTAAAAAAGGATTTTTACCAAAGCCTGCCTGGATCAAATAAACAATAAAAACAATAATTAAAAATGTTAAAAATGCTAGCAATAATCGCTTTAAAAAATATTTGAGCATTATTTTTTGTCCTTTCTAATTCTATAACTACCAATTGGTGATAAATTATATGGAGATTTAGGGATAATTAAATTTTCTTTAGCATAAAAAACAGAAGGTGTATCAGATGCAACAGCTAAACCAAAAGGTACTAAACCAGTGAGAGCAACAATTTCTTTGAAAAGCTTAATAATTTCATCATTTGTGGTTTCGTTTTGGAAATTTAAGTTAAAAATAGAAACTAAAGCACTGAATTCGATTGTTCTTGCTGGATTAACTCATTTTTTTCTTGCATGACTATAAACTTTTATCACTTCTTTGTCATCAATAGTAAATTTTCTAACTAGTGTTTCATCTAAATATGTTTTTCCATTTCATTCAAAAGTAGGCATAGTGAAAAATTCTTTTATATCATTATCACCTACAAATACATTATCATGGTAAATTAATTTTGGTTTTCCATTTTCTTCTTCAATTTCATAGTATTTAGATAAATAAATCTTTTGGTTTAAATCATTTTTTGAAAAATTGTTAATATTTTCATTTTTTTCATTTAATAAAGGAATTAAAACCATGCTATTATCAATAACTTCACCCTCTTCTTCTTCACCTTCAACTAAATATTTAACTTTGTCAATTTGAAAATCGCTTAAATTTCTTGCATTTTTTCATTTACTAAATTCAATAAATTTATATGCATTATTTTCATCTTTTTTAAATTCATCATCAAAATATTTTTTAAGTTTTTTAGAATATTTATAAAATTCAGGAAATACTTTAACCAAATTATGATCTTCACTGAAAGATGCAAACTGTGAAGCTATAGCTAAAAGTGCGCCCTTATTTACCATACCATCTAAAAATGTACCAGCACCATCATAATCGCTATGTCATCCAGAAAATTCGATAATTCCATATTGCGATAACAAAATATTTAGATAATCTTTTTTCTTTGCACCAAAAGAAGTGATTGTATTAACTTGAATTCTTGGATCAAGTTCCTGATAAACTTTTGCAATAGCATCTAATGCTTGAATTCTAGAAGGCTGTTCATTGAAATATCTATTATTAATAGTAAATTCAACTTTTGAATTTAAATCAATATTATTTGTTTTGTAAAAATCATCTAGTAATTCTTTCATTGCTTTTTGTAAAACTTCAAACTTCGGTGTTTTATATTGGGTTTTAATATCATGCAAAAACTTAGAGTAATGTTCTTTTTCATCTTTTAAAGTTTTTTGATAAATAACTTCATTTTTATGATTAATTGCAAATTGTGTATTTAATTCATCATAATAATCTCTAAATGTTTTTTTACTTGCTAGTTCTTGATCTTTACCACCAATTATATTATCAGGTGGGGCAAATGAAATTCATGGTTCAAGTGATGTATTGTTGTTTTTTACAAAACTATATGTATTAAATGAAGAATCCAAAATCGTTCTAAAAGCTAAGCTATATTTATTTAATCCGTTTTCTGCAACATTCATTTCTCCATTAGCAATTTTATCTAAATCTGTCCCATAAACTAATTTAGCAAAAACATCATTAAAATATCATTTTTTAGGCGCTTTCCCACCTTCATAATTATTATTTTCAGGTAAATAATTCATAGGTCCAGGAATAAGGGAAAAATTAAACATTCTTTTTAATTCATCTTTGTCATCTGAACTATTGTAGCGAATTTCTTTTTTGTTTTTATTAAGAATATTTTTATTTGATGAAGATAAATTGTTATATTCTGATTGATTAAATATGCTTTTTGAACCTTCAACATAATTATTTAATATAGAATTAGAATATTGAACACCATCAGGATATTTGTTATATTTATGAATTATTTTTTGAATGGATTGTTCTTCTCTATCTTTGTCTTGTCATGTTGTTTCTGGGAAATATTTATTTCTTATATATTCATCCCTATTAATTGACAAATAAAATGGTAAATATCTTGAAGCATAAAGTAAATCATCTTTATAATCTTTACCATATCAATAAATTCCATATTTATGTGCTTCACCTTTAGGTTTTAGTGCTTTTTCATCTAATTCACTTTCCTTTTCTTTATTTTTGATATCTATAAATTGACTAGGTATAGGTGCAAAAAATGTTGAATCTACAACAACTTGCTTAAAAAAGTTATCAAAAATAGGTTTATCTTCTCCATAAAATGTCACAGCTTTATCTTCAGAATTATCATATTTAGTTAAAAATGTGTTTTCATTTTCTAAATTTGTTTTATTAATTCCGAAAACATCTAGCAAATACATATTAGATAAAACACTATTATCACCAAAAGTTCCATTTCCATCTAATTTTTCATCAACTATAATTTTTTCATCTAATTCTTTTGAGCCACCATGTTGTCTTCTATATTTTGTAGAGCTCAAAAGTGTTCTTTTTCACCCATAGAGAAAGTCCATTGGAACAATATTAAAATTAGATTTTTCACCATTATAATGAACTCATGGTACATTTTTCTTAATTACAAATTGCATTTTTTTAGCTTTTTTAAGAATATTTAAAAAATAAACACTATTAATAGACTTTGGATCACTAGAACTTAAAGTTAAAAATGGGGAATTGTCATTATTTTCAGGAATAATTTCATGTTTGTCATTGTCAAAAACTACAACTTTATCATCATTAGTTGTAACAATAATTTTTTCACTGAAACCAAATCTATAAAATGAATGTGTTGCTTGTTTTACTTTGTATTCTGGCTCCTTATAAATTGAATCTTTTGCTTTTGTTTCTTTTACTTCATACTGTGTTTCATTCTCAAGGGCTAAAACCACAAGTGAAGAAGGCGCTAAAAGATGCATATCATGATTTGAAATTTTATATAAACCAGCAGAATAATCTTTTGAAAACTTTTTAATTTCAGTACCTGTACTATCATAATAAACTGATAATTCATTTCTTTCTAATTCAGGCCTTATTAATGAACTACATGAAATAGAAATAAATGGTAAAGTTGAAGCGACTAACATGCTTCAAAGTAATAAAGATTTTTTGTTTCTTTTTTTCATTTTAACTCCTAAGATTACTAAAATATTGTGATTTGCATTTTTGAAAAAAAAGAACCTTATTTCTAAAATAAAGTTCTTTTTTTTCAAAAATATTATTTTTTGACTTGTATATTAAATATTTTTAGAACTTAATTAGAAAAATTACAATAAAAAAAATTATTTCAAATATATTTAAATGAAATACAAAAATTAATCTTGATGTTCTTTAAATTAGAAATATTAAATTTCATTGTAATTCCTTTCTAAATTTAGATGTAAATATCTTTATGAATTATACAATATTTTTATAAAAAAATGCATTAAAAAATAAAAAAATGTTATTTTATTAAAAAAAACAAAAAAATATTTTTTTATAAATTTAACTTTTAAAACTAAATTTTATAACTTAATTAAATTTTTTTAAAATTGATTCAATATCTAAATCTTCTAATTTTTTTAATTTTTCTTCAGCACTTAAAATTCTTTTTTGTTCTTTTTCTTTTTTTTCTTTTTCTGTGAATTCAAATAATTTATCATCATTTAAATTATTTTTATTTATTAGAGATGTAATTAAATTATCAGCAAAACTTGAAACATAATGTATATTAGTATTTGGCATTTTATAACTAAAATTATTATTTAAAGAGGTTGTAGTTAGATTGCTTGTGTTTAGTGCTGCTATTTTATTTTGTTCATAAAAAACATAAAATTCTAAATCTTTTTCAGAACTAGAAATCATATTAATAAGTTCTGTATTTTGTTTTTGTTTCAAATTAAATATTTGTTTGCCTTGCACTTTTTTACTTGTATAAGGTATTAATTTAGAAGAAACTTTTTTGAAATAACCATCTAATGTATAAAAAAATATATTTTCATTTTCTTCTGTTAAACAAAATGCTTGAACTTTTTCATTTTTTGGAAGATTAATTAAACTTACACCTGATGAATTAGTATTATATGTCGGAATCTCTAATTCACTATATTTTACAACTTTCATCTCTGAACTAATAATTACAACATCTTTAAAATTGTCGCTCATTTTAACATCCACTAAATAATCTAAACTATTTTTAAATTTAATAGCTTGAATTGTTTTGTTAAATCTAGAAACTTCAAAATCTTTTAGAGCAACTTTTTTTCCAATCCCTTTTGCAGTTATTAAAACTAAAAAGTTTTTATTTTCAAAATTTTCTACTGCAAAAACTTTTATTATTTTTTCATTTGATTTTAAAAGGACATAATCATTAATATGAGAGCCAAAATCTTTTCATTTATTTTCCTCTATTTTATGCAAAGGTAAAAAGATATATTTCCCAGTATTAGTAAAAATTAATAATTTATTTAGAGAATTAACTTTTGAAAGAAAAATTAATGAATCTTTTTCTTTCAAAACATAGTTTTCAATTTTATTTGTTTCAAAAGTTTTAATTGTCAACTTTTTAATATATCCTTCTTTTGAAATGGCAAGATAAAAATCCTCTTTTTTAATTAATTCTTCTGTTTTTAATTCAATTTTCAATTCTTCATCTAAAATTTCTGTTTTTCTTGGTGTTGCATATTTTTCCTTTATTTTTAAAAGATTTTTAACTAAAAATTTATTAAATTCATTTTCATTATTTAACAATAAATCAATTTCTTTTATTTTTATTTCAAGATCATTTTGTTCTTTTGCATAAGCAATTTGATCAATTCTAGATAAACGATAAAGTTGCATTTCAGCAATGGCTGTTGCTTGATTTTCATTAAAGTTAAATTCTTTTATCAAAGCTTCAATAACACCTTTTTTAGAATTATCAGAATTTCTAATTATTTTAATAACCTCATCTGTTATTTCACTTACTTTTATTAAAGCATTTACAATTTCTAGACGTTTTTGATTAACTTGAAAATTATAAGTTAATTCTCTAGTCTTAAATTCTTTTATGTGGCTTATATAAGAAGTCAACATATCATTTAATGACATTAATTTAGGAGCATTTTTTTCAATTGCTACAGAATTATAAGAATAATAAATTTGCATTTCTGTTTTTTTAAGCAAATAATTTAAAACAGAAGTAATTTTAGCATCTTTTGTTAATTCAATTAAGATTGATATACCATTTCTATCTGATTGGTCAATAACTTCTTTTATTCCATTAATTTTTTTATCAATACAAATTTCATCAATATCTTTAACAAGTTTTGACTTTACAACACCAAAAGGTATTTCAAAAATTTCAATTGCTTTTCTATCTAAATTGTCAATAATTTTATATTTAGAAACTAAAACTATTTTTCCTTGGCCTTTTTCAAATGCATCATAAATTCCAGTTTTACCATAAATAACTCCACCAGTTGGAAAATCAGGACCTTTAATAATTTTGAAAAGTTTGCGAATTTCAATAGCTGAGTTATTAATTTTTGCAATAGCCGCATCTAAAATTTCACCTAAATTATGTGGTGGAATTTCTGTTGCAAATCCTGATGCAATCCCTTTTGCTCCATTTAATAATAAATTTGGGATAAGAGATGGTAAAATCACTGGTTCAACTTCTGTATCATCAAAATTCGGGACAAATTCTACTGTGTTTTTGCTTAGAGACTCTAATAAAAGAGTTGAAATATTAGCTAATCTTGCTTCTGTATAACGCATTGCAGCTGCAGGATCATCATCAATAGAACCTTTATTTCCATGAATTTCAATTAATGGGATATTCATTTTTCATTCTTGTCCCATTCTAATCATAGCCTCATAAATTGATGAGTCACCATGTGGGTGATATTTACCAATTACATCTCCTACAACTCTAGCAGATTTTTTAAATGGTTTATCATTTTTTAAATTTAATTCTCACATTGAATATAAAATTCTTCTTTGTACAGGTTTTAAGCCATCTCTAGCATCTGGAAGAGCTCTTTGTTGAATGATGTATTTTGAATATCTAGCAAATCTTGATGAGATAACATCATCTAATGATTTGTTCAAAAAATCTTTATATTTCGCGCTCATCATTCTCCTTAGTTATTTTAACTTTAAAATTATCACTTATTTCAAAGTTAACATGTTTATTAATTCATTGCTTACGCATGTCAATTTTATCACCCATCAAAATTGAAACTTTTCTTTCTGTTAAAATCGCATCATCAATATTTACTTTGATTAATGTTCTAGTTGCTGGATTCATTGTTGTATCTCACAATTGTTCAGAGTTCATCTCACCCAAACCTTTATATCTTTGAATTTCAAAATTTTTATGCTTTTCTGAAATTTCTTTTAATTCTTCTTCATTTCAAGCATAAAAAATTTGATTGTTTTTCTTTACAGTAATTTTATATAAAGGCGGTTGTGCAATGTAAATCATTTCATTCTCAATAAGGGGTTTCATGTAACGATATAAAAATGTTAGTAATAAAATTTGAATATGTGCCCCATCTGTATCAGCATCGGTCATAATTATAATTTTGCCATATTGGCAATTTTTGATATTGAAATCATTACCAGCCCCTGCACCTATTGCATTAATAATTGTTGTGATTTCATCATTTTTGATAATTTCAATAAATTTAGATTTTTCAGCATTAATTACTTTACCTTTTAATGGTAAAATAGCTTGAATTTTTTTATCTCTTCCAAGTTTTGCACTACCTCCAGCAGAGTCACCTTCAACTAAAAATAATTCTCTTTCTTTGAAATTTTTGCTTTGTGCTGGTGTAAGTTTACCAGATAAATTCTTTTTATCATTCAAAACACTTTTGGTTTTTTTGCTTTCAAATTTTGCTTGTCTAGCTGCTAGTCTTGTTTCATAAGAATGTTTAATTTTATCAATAATTTTAATAGTTTGTTCTTTGTTTTCATTAATTCAAAACTTAAGTTCACGATAAACAACTTCTTCAACTATTGCTTTTGCTTCTGCTGTACCTAATTTAGTTTTTGTTTGACCAACAAACTCTAAAATAGATTCAGGAATTTTAAGTGAAATAATTAAAGTGAGTCCTTCTCTAATGTCACTGCCTTCAAAAACATTTTTATTTTTTAAAATATTTTTTTCTTGAACATATTCATTAAAAACTTTTGTAAATGCAGTTTTAGCTGCAGTTTCATGTGTTCCACCATCATTAGTTTTAACATTATTTACAAAAGAAATAATATTTTCATTATAACTATTTGTATATTGAAAACCAAACTCTACATCAATTAAAGTTTTCGCATCATGGAATGTTGCGATTTCACTATGAATTGGATCTTTCGAGTCATTAACAAACTCAATAAAAGCTTTTATTCCATTTTCAT
The DNA here is from genome assembly GCF_900660485.1 of Mesomycoplasma neurolyticum. Lineage (NCBI taxonomy): Bacteria > Bacillati > Mycoplasmatota > Mycoplasmoidales > Metamycoplasmataceae > Mesomycoplasma > Mesomycoplasma neurolyticum. The sequence continues at coordinate 968,992 of NZ_LR214951.1, read as the reverse complement.
AACTAAAAATTTCATGTTGTCCACTATTTTCATCTTGTAAACTAATAGTTACATTTTTTAATAAAAAAGATGTTTCACGTAATCTTTCACTAATAACTTCAAAAGAAAATTTGCTATTTCTAAAAATTTCATAATCAGGTAAAAACCTAACATATGTACCCCTTTTATTAGTCTTACCAACTAAAGTGGTTTTTTGTTTTATAACTCCACCATTTTCAAAAATAGTTAAATATTCTTTTTGATTCTGTCAAACAGTTACACTAATAAATTTTGAAAGTGCATTAACTACAGAAGATCCCACACCATGTAAACCACCTGATGTTTTATATGCTCCTTCATTAAATTTTGCTCCTGCATGTAATTCTGTAAAAACTAATTCAACACCTGATAAATTAGTTTCTTTATTAATATCAATAGGAATACCACGACCATTATCTTCAACTATTACTGAACCATCTTTTTTAAGAGTTACATTAATTTTATTAGCAAAACCTGCTAATGATTCATCAACAGCATTATCTACTATTTCTCACAATAAATGGTGAAGTCCTCTTTCATCTGTTGAACCTATATACATTCCAGGTCTTTTTTTAACACCTTCTAAACCACGAAGTATTTTTATACTATCAGCATTATATTCAATAAATTTTTCTTTTTTCATATTTTTTTTATTTAAGACTTTCTTTTTTTAAATGCATTGAAAAAGCACTAAAACTACATAATTTGTGTTTTAACTTTACAATTATAATATTATTTTTGTTATTTTTTTAATAGTAAATGTAGAATTTAATATTTTTTTTATAAAAATAATTAATAAATTACTATACAAGTTTAATTTCTAGTAAAAATGTAAAAAATTATAACTTTTTTTTGCATTTTTTTTACAAATAAAAAATATTATTTTTTTTAGTTATAAAAATTATTTTTTTTATTAAAATTTTTGTAAAAATAAGGTGGAAAAAATAATGAAACAATATCATGATTTTTTAAAATGAATTATAAAAAATGGACAACATAAAAAAAATAGAACATCGATTGATACAATTAGTGCTTTTGGTTACCAAATGCGTTTTAATTTAAATAAAGGCTTTCCTTTGGTGACGACAAAAAAAACTAATTTTAATGCAATAGTACATGAATTACTTTGATTTATGAAAGGTAGTACAAATATTAAATATTTAGTAGATAATAATGTGAATATTTGAAACGAATGACCATATGAAAATTACAAAAAAAGTTCGAAATTTCAAGGCGAAAGTTTAAATGAATTCATTAGCAAAATTAAAAACGATGATAATTTTGCTAATGAATTTGGTGATTTAGGTCCTGTGTATGGTAAGCAATGAAGAAATTTTTTAGGAATTGATCAACTAAAAGAAACAGTTGAAGAAATTAAAAAAAATCCTAATTCTAGAAGATTAATTGTTTCTTCATGAAATCCCACTGAAATCAAAGACATGATGCTCCCACCTTGTCATACATTATTTCAGTTTTACGTATCAAACAATAAATTATCATGTCAACTTTATCAAAGAAGTGCAGATGCTTTTTTAGGTGTTCCTTTTAACATTGCATCATATGCATTATTAACTATTTTAATTGCAAATGAATGTAATTTAGAACTTGGTGATTTTGTCCATACAATTGGTGATGCTCATATTTATGTAAATCATATTGAACAAGTAAATCTTCAGTTAACAAGAGTACCAAAAAAATTACCAATTGTTTCAATTAATACAAATAAAAACATTTTCAATATTAAATTCGAAGATATTGAACTAAAAAATTATAAACATGATTCAATAATAAAAGGAGAAGTAGCTGTTTAAATATGATTATAGCAATTTGAGCAATGACAAAAGATGGTTTGATTGGTAAAGACAACCAAATGCCATGATATATTAAGGAGGAATTTCAACATTTTCGTAATACAACTTTAAACAAAACATTATTAATGGGAAAAAATACATTTTTTTCATTGCCTAAAATTTTAGATAATAGAAAAATGTTTGTTTTATCACATGAAAAAGATTTTAAAATAGACCACCCAGATGTAGAGGTTGTTTATGACTATAAAGAATTAATAAAAAAATATAAAAATAATCCAAATGAAGACCTTTATATCACAGGTGGATTGTATGTATACCAACAATTAATTCCTCTATGTGATAAATTAATTGTTTCAATTGTTGAAGGAAATTATGAAGGTAATAAATATTTAAAAGTAGATTTTAGTAATTTTTATCAACACAAAGATCCTGTTAAATATCAAAAATTTACTGTTTTTTATTATAAGAAAAAATAATTTTAAAACACTTATCTTACATAGTGAACAAAAAATATATGCAAAATATCCTAATTTTGAAAAATTTATGAATGATTTATTCAATATTATTCATAAAAAAATAAATCTAAAAATTTAAAAAATACTTTCTGAATAAAACATTCAAAAAGTATTTTTTAAATTTACTCAAATGCATAATTTATTTAAGCAACTATATTCTTAGTTGCGATTTTTTTAAAATAAAAGAAAGGAATATAAAAATTGTTTTTACGGAATATAAACTTTAGTGAAACAAAAAAAGAAAAATGAATTTACATAATTTTATGAATTTTATTTTCTTTTTTATTACTCACTGTTATATTATTATTAACACTTTACAAAAAAACTGATATTTCTCCAATTGACCAAGAAAATTTTACTATATATAATTTTCTTTTAGAAGAGAAAGCATTAAAAATCGCTAAAGATTTTTATCAGGAAGTAAAAGATTCTATTATGTTAAAAGAATCTATTGATGCTGCTAATGCTCTTAGAGCAAATATAATTGCTAGTTTTTCATTTATTTTTGTTTTAGTGTTTTTTGCTGCAATTGTAAGTACAGTTGTTGTAAATAAATGATTTTTAAATAATTCAAAACTTTCCACAAATAAAAGGGGGGTTAAATAATGTCAACATTTAAAAAGATTTTTGCAAAAATTGGACAAATTGGAACAACTTTAATGTTCCCAATTGCTGTTTTACCAGTTGCTGCTATTTTGTTAAGAATAGGTGCTGACATTCCTACTGATACAGCATTTTCAAATTTAATGCAACAAATTATTACACAAGCAGGTGGTGTAATATTTGATAATTTATATTTATTATTTGCTGTTGGTTTAGCTTTTGGTTTTACAAAAGAAAGACGTGGTGAAGCCGCCTTTGCAGGGCTTGTTGCTATGTTTATAGTGGCTGCTTTAGTACCGATATTATCTGGTGTAATTTACCAAGATGTAAACTTCGGAGCTATAAAAGAAATTAGTAAAACAGGATATCAAGATAAAGAAACTAAAGAAATTTTAGAAAAAATTGATCCAAGATTTATTAATGATTATACTGAGATACCTTTACCAGTTAAAGGATTTAAAGAATTATTTGGTGGAAAATATAATGCTGTTTTAGGTGGTAACATATTAACTGCTATTATTGTTGGAGCTTTTGTAGCTTGAATATATAATAAATTTAACGATGTTGAATTACCAAAAGTATTAGGTTTCTTCTCAGGTAGAAGACTTATTCCTGCAATGGCAATTGTATTTGCAGTAATCTTTTCATTTGCTTATTCAATCATTTTCCCATGAGTTGCTTATGTAATTTGACAACTTTCAATTTCTTTATCAAGAGCAACACAACCTGGAGCAGAAATGACTGCTGGTGTAAGATTCACAAGAGCTTCTATTATGGGAGTTTATGGATTTTTAAATAGATTATTAATTCCATTTGGACTACACCACATTACAAATAACATTTTCTGATTCCAATTAGGAGAATTTACAACAGAAAATGGTGAAACAATAAACGGAGACATTCATATTTTCTTAAGCGGAAAAGCAAAAGATAATCCAGGAGGACTATTCCAAGCAGGGTTTTTCCCAATGATGATGTTTGGACTTCCAGCTTTAGTTGGGGCATTTGTTTTTACTGCTGAAAATAAAGAACAAAAAAGAAGAGTAATAGCATTATTTGGTTCAGCTGCACTTGTTTCATTTATTTCAGGGATTACTGAACCAATTGAATTTGCTTTCTTATATGCATCACCATTTTTATATTTAATACATGCTATTTTAACAGGAATTTTCGCATTTATTACAGGTGTATTTGGAATTCAATTAGGATTTGGATTTAGTGCTGGATTTATGGATTTTGCAATTAGTATTACTAAGTCATTAGCTATTATTAAAGAAACAGGATTTACAGGAATAACAAAAGTAATGGCAAATCCATTCTGAATTATTCCTATTGGTCTATTAACTGGTGCTGCTTACTTCTTCATAGGAACATTTTTAATTAAACAACTTAACCTTAACACCCCTGGACGTGGCGAAGGTAAAATCAAAGAAGATACAACTACACATGAAAATAAAGAAATAATTTCTCAATCTAAAGATGTTATGTCACCAAAAGCTCAAAAAATTGTTAAAGCATTTGGTGGATGAGATAACATTGTTGATTATGCAAATTGTGCAACAAGATTAAGATACAAAGTCAAAGATGGTTCAAAAGTAAACCAAGAAGCTTTAAAAAGTGCTGGTGCTTTTGGGGTTATAAAAATTAGCGATAATTTATTCCATGCAATTTTTGGGGTAGAAGCTGAAATTTTAAATAATGAAATTGTAAAAAATATCAACAAAGAAATTTAATTTTTAATTATGAAAAATAATTCAATAATTGAAAGTAAAATACTTAAAAATTTAAAATTATCAAATTCTAACCAACAAATCTTAAATTTTATAGAAACTAATACAGATAAATTTTTAAAACTAAATACACTATCATTAGCTCGTGAAACTAATTTATCACAATCTACAGTTTCAAGATTTTCATGAAACTTAGGTTTTAATTCACTAAACGATTTACAAGTTTATGTAAGTCAAAGACAAATGAAATTAAAAATGTTTAGCTTTAATAAAGTAGATGAAATTCTTACAGTGGATGATGTAATTAGTAATATTAAATCACATTATTTATTTGCAGTCCAAGAAACTGTTGACATTATCAAGGATAATGATAACATCAAAAAATATATTAATACATTGTTTGATTACAGAAAATTAAATGTTTTTTTCGGTATTGGAGAATCAGCAATGGTAGCAAAATATTTTGCTAAAAATTTAAGAAAAATTGGTTTTAACACAATATTTATTGAGCAAATTCATGATTTTTTTTCATTTAGTGATTTATTGAAAGAGAAAATGCACATTACTTTAATTTCTAAAAGTTGTGAAACATTAGAAATTAAAAATATTATTAAATATAGTAATGAAAATAAAGTTGCTTACTCTATTTGAACTAAAAATCATGAAGTTGCTAATAATGAATATTTAAAAAATGTTTTAGTATTTAATTCTCAAAATCAAAATTATAGAATTAGTTCTATTGGATCAAAAATTTCTGCTTTTATTTTAGCTGATATTATTTTTGCTCATTTAAGCTGAAAAATAGATAGAAACAAAACTATTTTTAGCAGTATTGACAAAAGTATAAAAGAATGAAATGATCTAATAGACAAAGTTAAAAAATAAAAAATTTCAAACAAAAAAGAGCAATTAAATTTGCTCTTTTTTGTTTTAGTAAATATTTAAAAGTTTATGAAAAAATTTTATGTTAAAAAAGTTAGCGAGTTTTTCTATTTGAGAAAACATCTCAACCTACTGCTGCAATTAATATTAATCCTTTGATGACATTTTTAATTGCAACTGTTGAATTTGCTATTGTCATAGCTTGATCGATTGTTTGAAGTAGTGCTGCACCTAAAATTGTTCCAACAACTGTTCCAACACCACCAGATACAGATGCACCACCAATAAATACAGCGGAAATAATATTAAGCGCAAATTCTTCACCAACATTACTAGCTGCTGAGGTTGTATATCCAGTATAAATTATTGCAGCAAAGCCAGCTAATGCACCCATTATACCAAAAATTATTGTAGTATTTCTTTTGATATTAATCCCACTTAATGCTGCTGCTTTTTTATTACCACCTATCGCATAGACAGATCTACCAAATGTTGTATTTTGTGTTAAAAATACAAATACAACAATTATTAATATTGAATAAAATACAAATCATTGCATTCCACGTGAACTTAAAGCAATTACTACACCCACACCTAAAAATAATAAAACAGTTATAATCTGAGAAGCAATAAATAAAATAATATTTTGTGTTTTTAGTTTAAACTTTGTTTTATTTCTTCTTCCTCAAAGTCTTAATAAAATAACTACAATTACAGAGATTACAAAAAAGAGAAAAGAAAAAACAGAAAAATTGTTTATTTTAACATCAGGAATGGAACCTATAACAAATTGCACATAATAAGAATCATACTTCCCATCAATAAGAAATGTTTGTCCGTTGGTGATTCAAAGTTGCAAACCTCGAAAAAGCATAAGTCCACCCAATGTTACAATAAAAGCAGGAATTTTTCCATAACCTACTAAAAATCCTTGCATTAAACCAAGGATTAAACCAACTAAAATTATAATTAATGTTGTCAATATAATGGAACCAGCTGAATTACCAACCAAATTATAAAGTTGAACAGAAATAATACCTAAAAAACCTAAAAGTGTTCCCACCGATAAGTCTATATGACCTGCAATTATTATTAAAAGCATCCCTAAACATAAAACTCAAATATATATATTATTTTGAATTAAGTTTATTATTTGATCAGGTCTAAATAATTGCGGGTCTTTAATACCAAAAGACAAAAATAAAATTATCAAAATATAAGCCATTGAAAATTTTTTAACATGTTCTATTACATAATGTAATCTTGTTTTTTGGACAAAAAATTGATAATTATTTGTTAATTTATTTTTCAAATCATTCAAATTATTTAACAAATGATTCATTATTATTAGCTCCTCCTATACTTATTTTCATAATTTTTTCTGGTGTTGCTTCACTTGCTGAAATTTCACCTTTAATTTTCCCTTGAGACATAACAAAAATACGGTCAGTTATACCCATCAATTCTTCTATTTCAGAAGAAATAACAATAATTGTTTTTCCTTGGTTTGCTAATTCTAATAAAATGCTATAAATTTCATATTTTGAACCAACATCTATACCTTTTGTTGGTTCATCTATAATTAAAATATCAAAGTTTGTTGTCAATGCTTTAGCAATAACAACTTTTTGTTGATTCCCACCTGATAGTGAAGATACTTCATTTAAAACATCTTGCGTTTTTATTTGAATTTTGTCTTTTTTTGACAAAATATTAACTATTTCTTTATTTTTATGTAAAATTCCTAACTTTGAATAAAGATGTAAAGAAGCTGATGAAATATTATCAGCAATGGAAAACATTTGAATTAATCCCAATTCTTTTCTATCTTCAGATGCATACATAACACCATTTTTAATAGCGTCTTTAGGATTTGAAAAATACATTTCTTTACCTTTGATAAGTACTTTACCGCTAGAAATATTGTTGTAATATTTTCCAAAAATCGAGAGCATTAATTCTGTTCTACCTGAACCTACTAAACCACTAAGTCCTACAATTTCACCTTTTCTAGCATTAAAAGATGAATTTTCAACAACATTATAATTAGGAATTGTTTTGTGTGCAATTGTAATATTCTTAAGTTCAAAACAAAGTTCACCAATTTTTCTATTAGGATCTTTAGCTGGAAATTTTGACTCTAAAGACCTACCAACAATATCTTTAATAAGTTGTTCTTCTGTAATTTTTGTGTTTTTTTTGTTGTATTGTGAAATAAATTGGCCATCTCTTATAACAACAATATTGTCAGAAACATATTGAACTTCATTAAGTTTATGCGAAACAAAAATAGAGGTAATATTTTGTTTTTTTAAGGATTTCATGATATCTAATAACTTAAAACTATCTTCATCATTCAATGAAGAAGTTGGCTCATCCAAAATAATAATTTCACTATTTTTTGATAGAGCTTTTGCTATTTCTACCATTTGTTTTTTTGCTACACTTAATGTTCCCGCTATAATTGAAGGATCTTCCTTTAGTCCAACCATATCTAAATATTTTTTACATTTTTTATACATTGCATTTCAGTTAATAACACCAAACTTGCTTATGTAATCACCAACAAAAATATTTTCACAAATACTTAAATAAGGAGAAATTGATAATTCTTGATGAATAATAGCGATACCTGCTTTTTCTGATGATTTTATGTTTTTAAATTCCATTTTTTTGTTTTTAAAAAATAATTCACCTTTGTATGAGTTGTAAGGAATAACACCTGATAAAACTTTTAGTAATGTCGATTTACCAGCACCATTTTCACCAACTAAACTTGTTATTTCTCCTTTGGGAATAGTAAAACTTACATCGTTTAAGGCATAAGTTTTGCCATAGTTTTTAGTTATTTTTTTTAATTCTAAAATATTTGTAACTTGCTGCAAAATAACCCCTTTAAAATTTTAAAAATGAAAAACAAGATTAAAATAAATAACTTTTATTTTAATATTGTTTTGAATTATTATTTAAATGTGTCAATGTTATCTTTAGTTACAATTGTAGGTTCTAAAAGAATTGTATTTACTTTTACACCTGTTGATTTTTCATATTGTTGTTTATCTAAAATCATTCCTTTTTCTGGGAATTTTTCTTTAAATTTAGTTTCTACTTTTTTGAAAATATCTTCTGCTGAAGAATTTGCATTATTTTTATTTTCTTCAATTAGAATATTTAAAAGAACAATTGAAGCATAAGATAGTTCTTTATCAGGTTTGAAAATAGTCATATTTACACTATCTTCTTTAATAAGAGGTACAATAAAGTCATTAAAATCTTGACCTGTAATAAATACTTTGGTTGTGTCTATATTTGTAGTTTTTAATGCTGTCACAGCAGCTTGTGCCATTCCATCATTAGGAGCTAAAACACCTCTAACTTGTGATTTCTCGCTTTCACTTAAAGCAGTTAAAGTAGTTTGAACTCTAGTTCTTCCTTCATCATAGCTTCAATCATTTTGAAGAACTTGTTCTTTTGTTTCACGACCTTTAATCATGATTTTATGTTCTTTTTCTTTTGTTTCATCAATTAATGGTTTTAAAACTTCCATTGCACCGCCATAGAATAATTGTGAATTATTATCAGAAGATGCTCCACCCATCAAAATAATTATTTTGTCTTCTTTTATTGGATTTGCTTTTAAATAATCTAAAGCTTCTTCTTTTGTTTTGAATCTTTCACCTGTTTTACCTAATAAACTTGTTGCTAATGTTAATCCTTGTAGTGTACCAACTTTTCAATTATCATATGTTAGATATCAATCATAATCTGTTGTACCTGAAATTAATCTATCATATGCAATTACAGGAATTTTTTTATTTTTTGCATCTCTCAATTGTTTTGCTAAAGATTCACCATTAATAGAACCAATAATTAAACCTGATGTTCCACCTGAAATAGCAGTATCAATTCATGTATTTTGTTCTTGTTGTGTCTTTGCTAAAGTTGCTGCTGCTCCTTGTGATAATGAGTCAAAGTTATTTAAAAATTCTGTTTGCGCTTTAACTCATCTTGGATTTTCAGGATCTGTTAAAGCAACACGAGGTGATGTTGCATTTACAGCTGTTTTTGTAAATCCTTTAGTTTCTTTTTGTTCTTTTTGTTCATTACATGAACTTGCTATTGCCACAGTTGACAATGCTGGCACAGCTAATAATCATAAAAAACTTAATTTTTTTTTCATATTTTTTTATCCTTTCATTTTTTGATATTTCACATAAAAAACACAATGTTTTTTTGCAAAAAAATCATATTTTTTTTTTTTTTTTGCAAAGAAAAAAATAAAAAGAATAAAAAAAATATTAAATTTATGGAAAATAGAAAAAAAACAAAAAAAATGCTTTTTAAAAAAAACAAATATTATAAAATTTATAAGTTTTTTGAGTTTGATTTTTAAAAAATAATATAAAAAAGGCATTAAAAAAATCACCCTTATTCTTTTAAAAAAGTTTAAAGGTGATTTTTTTTAATTAATTTAAAACTAAATTATTAATATAAAAAATAACTTTTTCTTTAGTTTTATCAATTGCATAATTATTAATTTTTCTTAAATCGTAAATCTTGGGATTTTTATTTACAAAATTTTGAAACGCCTCTGTATAACTAATAAGCAAATCAGTGGCAATATTAATTTTAGTGATACCAGCTTTAATAGATTTTTGAATATCTTGAATTTCTAATCCACTGGTTCCATGCATAACTAATGCAGCATGCGGGAATTTTTTTTTGAATTTTTTTAGAATTTCAAAATTTAAATTCGCTTCTTTTTTATATATACCATGTGATGTACCAAAAGCTATTGCTAAGAGTTCGCTTTTAGTTTTTTGATAAAAAAATTCAATATCTTTTATGTCTAAAATTTCAACATTTTGTTCAACTACATTTTCTTCTTTTCCACCTATTTTACCAATTTCTAGTTCTAAAACTGTATTTAAAGCTATTTTTTTGACTTTATTTGAAAATTCAATATTTTCTTCTATTGGTAAAATTGAGCCATCATACATAATGGAGTTAAAACCGTCTTTAATTGCTTTTTTTATAAGTTTTAAATCCTGACAATGATCTAGATGTAAAGCGAATTTTGCCTTAGAATTTTGAATAGCTTTTTTAACAGCTGGAATAAATAAATCGTAATTTGCGTATTCAATTGCACTAGGTGTCAATTGAATAATTAAAGGCACTTTTGTTTCTTCGCCTGCTTTAATTACTGCTTTTAATGTTTCTAAATTAATAACATTAAAAGCTAAAATAGGTTTATTTTTTTTAACTAAATTTTGTAAATATTTTGAAAAATTTTTAATTTGCATCGTTTTTCATTAAATCCTTTAGTATATCAGCTACTTTTTCAACATCAGTTCCAATAATTATTTGATAACCTTTGTTTCCTAATCTCACAACACCTCTTGCACCAGATTGAATTATTATTTTATCATCTATTTTATCTTTTGAATTAGATTTTAGTGTTAATCTCAATCTTGTAGCACAATTTTCAACAATTTCAATATTTTCTTTTTTTATTGTTTTTAAAATTGCTTTTGCTATTTTATAGTAATGCTCATGTGTTGAAAGTTTACTTTTAGTAAATTCATCTTTTAAATAAGTAATTTCTTCATTTTCTCTACCAGGTATTTTAATGTCAAATTTTTTAATTGAAAAATAAAAGACAACAAAATAAATAGCAAACATAATTGCAGAAAATACTCAAATTCAAAGTGGATTAGCTAAAACTCCGACTTTAGTTGCAATTTGTCATGATCTTGGGAATGAAACAAGGTAATCAATGAAACCTGCTGAAAAACCAATTCCAATAGCCGATCCTGTTCATGTTACAAACATATAAAATATTGCAGTTAAAAATGCATTAGCTAAGTATAATAATGGACTTATAAAAATAAAGGCAAAAATTAATGGTTCATCAATTCCTGTTAATCATGAAACAAGAGCTGCACCACCATAGAAATACATCATTTGTTTTCTTTTTGCTTTATTAGTAGTTAAAATCATAGCTAAAGCAGCTCCAGGCAACCCTCCTAAAAATAAAGGAAAAAATCCTGAAGTAAATGTTCCTGAATTAATTAATCCCTTTTGAAAAGCAACAATGTCACCATTAATTGTTTCGTTAACTCCTGCTAATGTTGTTCCTTCAATGGGTAATTGGAATCACACAAATGTATTAATAATATGATGTAGACCAAAAGGTTGCAAAAGTCTGTTAAATAATGCATAAATTCCTGCAAAAAAGCCTTTTAAAAAACCATTTTGTGAACTAAGTGAAGTTCCTAATTTTATTAATATAAATTGAATTAATGGTCAAATAATTGCAAAAACAAAAGCTAATGGAACAATAGCTAAAATTCCAAGCATTGGAATAAATCTTCTTCCTCCAAAAAATGATAAAGCTGTTGGAAGCTTTACATCTTTAAACTTGTTATAAATTTTAGCAACTATTGCACCACTAATTATTCCACCAAATACACCTGTGTCTAATTGATATTTTACTTCACCGTTTTTTAAAAAGTAAAGTAATTGACTTTTGTATTCTATTATTTTTTTTTCTACTTCATTTTCTTTTATAATTGTTTCTACTTCAAAAGTTGAAACTTTCGATCAAATAAGATTAGGTAAAACATTTTCTCTTAAAAGAGCAGTATAGCCTAATCAAACAATAGCCCCAACTAAAGCAGCTTCCCCTCTATTATCTTTGGCAAAACCAAAGGCTATACCTATAGCAAAAATTAATGATAAATTTTCAAAAACAATTTTTCCAGGAGCGGAAATTATTTGTCCAATTATTTTTTGTGCATAAGCAATATTTTCTGAATTATTTGAATATGGATCTTCTATTAACGAACCAATTCTTAATAAAAGTGCTGCAATTGGCAACACTGCAATTGGAAACATTATAGATTTTCCTAATCTTTGTAACTGATTTAAGAATTTGTTGAAAAATGTTTTTATTTCAACAGTTTTTGTCATTTTATCTTCTTTCAGCTTTGTTTAATGTTTCTTGACTTAAAAATTTACTTGCTTTTTCATCCAAAATAAAAGTACAATTAGGATGAAATTGTAAATAAGAAGCTGTTACATCATTATTTGGTTTTTCTTCCAACATTTTTTTAGTAACTAAAGCTTTATTTTCGCCAAAAGACACCATAATTATTTTCTTAGTATATTTTAAAATAGTTTGAATGCCCATAGTAATAGCTTCTTTTGGGCTTTTTTCATAAGAATCAAACTTGTTTTTAACTACTAAATCATTAATTGTTTCTTTTGTTAAATTTGCAACATGTGTTCCTTTATTAGGGTTTGTACCTGGTTCATTATATGCCATGTGACCATTTACCCCTAAAGAAATATATTGAAAATCAATTAATTTATTAGCAATTAACTCTTCGTAATTTAAAGCTTCTTGATTTAAATTTTTTGCATTCCCATTTGGTATAAAAATATTTTCTTTTTGAACATCTATATGATCAAAAAGATTATTTTTCATTTGTTTAATGAATGCTTCAGGATGCTCAGGATTCAAACCAACAAATTCATCTAAATTAAAAGTTGTAATGTTTTTTCAAGATGTTTTATTTTTTTTATGATCTTCAATTAGTAATTGATATGCAGCAACAGGAGAAACTCCTGTTGCAAAGCCTAAAACTGAGTTAGGATTTTGTTTAATTTGCTCAATAAACAAATTAGCTACATATTTTTGCAAATCATTTACTTTTGAAAAAATAATTATTTTCATTTGCTCCTTTCATTTTTTGTGAAAAATATTTTGCAAAATTAGTTATCACAAAAAAATTTTAACTTTTTTTTTTTTTTGTAGAAAATAGTAAAAAAAGTGAAAAAAACAATAAAAAAAGGCAAATTAATGTTTTTTATAAACTATAAAAATAAAAATAAAAATTTGTTTATTAGTAATATAATTAAATTATTAGTCAAAAAAGGAATAAAAGATGAAAATTAGCAATTTAATATTAAAAACTGATTTAACACCTGCAATAGCTACAATAGCCCCAATAGAGGAAAGTTCTATGTTGTTAAGAAAAGACAGTTCTTTAGAAGACAAAGGCATGTTATATAAAACAGTGATGGAAGGTGATGGGGGAATAATTAATTTAACACCACAAGCTTATGGTGAATATTTGATGAAAAAAAGTGAAAAAGAAGTAGAGGAAAGACATGAATTCTTCTTAAATAATGTAGGTGAAAATTTAGCAAGTCGATTTATAAATAATAACTTGTATAGAAACATTTTAAATAATAAAGATTCTTTAAATAAATTTGAATTAATCACTAAATATATATATGGTTTTATAAGCGGAATAGAAACAAATGACACTGACAAAAAAGTAATAATTCAAAAATTTTATGAGAATTTATCAAATCATATGACAAAAGAAAAATTTAATCTTAAAGAATATAGTTTTGATAATAATTTTATTGAAATAGACTTAAAAAATAAACGAAAATATTTTCTAGAAAAAAATATGTTAAATGAAAATGAAAAAATAAATTTTGAAAATGAATTTAATAATAATTTAAAAGGTATTTTAAAAGGTGAAATAAAAATAAGTGACATAACAAGCAAAATAAAATTAAGTAATTTAACAAATGAATTAGAAATAAAAGATGTTATAAAAAATTTTAAATTTGATTACTCTCAATATAAGTGAGGGCCATTCAAATTAAAAGAAAAAAAAAATAATGATTTAACAGAAAAAACATTTATAAACAATGAAAACATAGAAGAAAAAGATACACAAATAAATCAAGATAAAAAAATAATTGAAAATGATAATTTTGTATTAAGTGATGATGAAATAAATAAAACTATTAATTTTTTAGAAGAAGCTGAAAATGATATAAATAAAGTTGTAGATTTTATAAAAAAATTAGAAAACAAAAATAAAAGTTTTAAAAATTATTTAAAAAATATAAAAATTTTTAATGGACTTTCTATTGTTTTAACTGCTGCTGCTTGAGCTATTGCCGCTACATACACTACTGCATCTTTTTTTAATTTTGGGATAACAATAGCACATTCTGTTGCTGCAGGTATACAAGCAGGAATAATGACTTATTTTTCTGTGGAAGGTAAAAAAACTGAAAATGAAATTGAGAACAATATTAATGAAATTGAAAATTTTTTAAATTCAGAAAAAATTCAAGAAATTAAAAAAAATTTTAAAAATAAAATTGAAACAAAAAAAATAATTTCTGAATTAAAACAAAAATTACAAAAAACAAATATTCAATTAAGTTTAAAAGACATATATAAATTTTTTAGTATTACAGAAAAAGCTAAAGAATTTCATAAGTTTATTTTTGAAAGTACTGGAAAATCAGTTGAATGAGTCTTAAAAAAATTTGCTAGTTTTTTTTCTAAAAAAAATTTGTTTAAAATTAATAATGGTTTTTTAAGTGCAATGCTAACAAAAAATAATATTATTACAAAAAAAATTGTTCAAGCCATATCAAAAATGACAACAAAAATTTCTTTAAAAAAAACATTATTAATAAGTACTACTTGAGCATCACCAATTTCTTCATTTATTTCTTTTTTGGATGACATATTAACAATAGGTTCTGCAATTAATGATATAGAGTATTTAAATGAATAGTAAAATAGATTGAAAATCAAGAATATGTCCTATTGATGTTGATGATGATGATGATATTTGTTTATTGAATTTTTCACTAATAAGTAATAAAAATAACTGAAAAGCTTTTTTTTATCTTTTTTTATTGATTATTTACATCTCTTGTTTAATTTCTTCTAGCATTATTTTTGTGATTTCAATAGATAAAGTATTTAAAGAATATAAATCTTTTGGTTTTGTAACATTGAAAAATATTTTGATGTTGTCTTTAAGTGGTATTTTTGGTATTTTGTTATTTATAATTACTAAAGTCATTATTTATAAAGAAAAAAAGAAAAATAAAAAAAATTTTTTCTTGTGCCAAAGTCAAAATTGTGAAATTACTTTTCAAATCAAAAAAAATTTTTTAGTTGAATATTTTGAAGAATATAAATCAAAATTTAAGAATATTAAATCTATTAATGAAGTAACTTCATCCGAATTAACTAATGAACAATGATTTTTTTTGAAGAAAACAATTTTGCTTTATAATCCTAGTTATAAAAGAAAGATTTTTTCTGATAAAACTGTTTTATTAAAAGATATTAACTACAACTTATTCAAAATTGAAAATTATAATGGTGAAATAAATCATTTTTTAATTTGAAATAGGTTTGATTTAACGTTTTTTTATAAAGAAAAAAATGATGAAAAAAAAGACATAAATTTTCCAGATTGATTATTAGCTGAAAAAATAAAAATTAAAAAAATAGAATTTGTAAGTTTTAATTATAAAACATTAAAAAAGCAAAATCATCTTTATAAAATCGAAACAATTTATAGCGAATCTGAAATAAAAAAATTTGTGATAAATCAAACTTACATATTTTTAAAATTTATTGATAATATTATAGAACATTACACTTTATAAAAGACTAATAAATCAAAAATAAAAAATTTCTTTACTTAGTAATATAATTAAATTATTAACTAAAATGAAAATAAGGGACTAAAATGAAAATTAACAATTTAATATCTAAATTAGAAAAAGAAATTAAAACTCATAAAATTAAATGAGATAAATTATTAATATTTAAATTTTTTCAATCCACACCACAAGGTGCTGTATTTCAAAACAAAATTCTTAATTATATAAAAAATAATACTAAAAATGGATTTCTTTTAATTTCTAAATTTACTAAAAAAAAGTGAAATTTAAATTTTTTAACTCAAATAAATTTAGTTAAAAAAATAAACCAAAAAATTGTTAGTATAAGCAATAAAGTAGGTACAAAAAAAGTGGCATTACTAGCCACTGCTTGAGCTTCGCCTATAGGAACAATTATAAACATTTTAGATTATATTGTTACAGCCGCTTCTTTTGTGAATGACTTATACTACTTTCATATAACTAATGAAAAATAAAAAAATAAATTGAAACTCAAGATTGTGTGCTAAACAAAAAAATAATAAATGTTTGATAAAAATTCAAAGAAAGAAAGAAATAGTCTCTAATTTAACTGCCCTTTTTATATTACTTTCTGTGTTATCACTTATTTTTGTTTTAATTATTACTGTTATTGCTGTTTCATTAATTATTTATGATGCAGCTAATAAAAACATAAAATCATTTTCATTAAAAGTTATTATATTGTGTTTTTTCTCTGTTATTTCACTTCTAATTTTGATATTTTCTTTAATGTTTATTATTATATTTAAAAATGATAAAAAAATAAAAAATAAAAATCTTTTAAAATTTAAAAATAAAAAAAGATTATTTAATTTTGAATTAAGAAAAGATTTCTTATCTGAATATTTTGAAGAACATAAAGAAGAATTTCAAAATATTATTAAAATAGAAGAATTGAAACCTTGAGAATTTGATAATTTGCATTGAACAATTATAAAAGAAAAAAACAATATTAAAAAATATTTTCAGGGTAATGAAAAATTTTTTCTTTTAAAAAATTTGGAATTAATTTCTTTTAAACTACATACAATTAATAATAAAATATGTAATATTTTAATTTTTGATTATCTAGAATTGTATATATATTTTCATGATGAAAATATTAATAAAATTCATTTTATTGATAAAAATTGGAAGTTTAATAAAGAAATTATTGTAAGCGGTTATAAATGAATTGTTTTTCATGATAAATTATGAGAAATAGGAGAAAATTTTTTTAGTATTAAAACATTATATAAAGAAGATAAAATAAAAAAATTTATTATTGAAAGAACAAACAGTTTTTTAACTTTTGTTGATGATTTTATAAATTATTATTCAACAAATCAAAATAAATAAAATTGTTACTTTTTAAAAAATAAATTTTTATAATAAAAAATATATAAAAAAGGTGAAAAATGTTTCTTAAATTCTTATACGTAATTTTTAGGATATTCCAAAATGCTGATGATTTTCCAAAAAAATCATTTGTTTTTTCTTTATTCCTTTTAAGTTGAGTAACAATTTTATTAGTTACTTTTATTTTTGCTTTTATTTATACAATAAAAAGAGACAAAACTATACTAAAAGATAACAACATAAAAGATAATAAACTCATTTTTATAAAAAATGTAAAATCTTTCGGAATAGTTATTTCTGTTTTTTTAGTGCTATTTATAATATTGTTATATTACACTATTATTTATGGTATGTCACTATAACCCATTTAAAATCTTATTAAAAAAAGTGCTTAATGCACTTTTATTTATTTTCTTTTTCCTTTATTTGTTGAAGAATATTTTCTATTTTATTTGCATATTCAGCTACTTCATCAATAAAAAAATGCAATTCAGGCACCCTTCTAGCATTGATGCGATGAGCTAATTCTCTTCTAATAAAAGCTTTTGCATTATCAACAGCAATTAAACCTTTTTTTTCTCTTTGTTCAAAAGATAAATAAACTTTTAAATGTGAACCATCATTAGATAATCTTACTTCTGTAATAGTCAAACCAATAACATCTGAGTGTTGAAATTCTTCTTGAAAAATTTGTGATAAAATCAAATGATAGTGAGATTCTTTTTTTCTTATTGAAATAGAAGACATTATTCTTTAACCTCAACTTGTTCATAAGCTATGATTGTATCATCAACTTCAATATCATTAAATTTATAAATGTGACAACCAAATTCATTACCTGCCAAAACTTCTTTAACATCATCTGTTGTTCTTCTTAATGAATCAAGTTCACCAACATGAATTACTTTATTTTTTCTTATAACTTTGACTTTTGTTTTAGCTTTAAATTTACCTGTTAATAATTTGCAACCTGCAATATTTCCAACTTTAGAATAATAAAATATTTTTAAAATTAAAGCTTCTCCAATTACTTCTTCTACAAATTTAGGAGGTCTAAGTTTATTTAAAATTTCTTGTACATCTTCTATGATTTTATAAATAATATCAAATTCTTTGATTTCCACACCAGATTCACGCGCTCTTTCCTTAACTGCTGCTGAAACTGTAGTTTTAAAAGCATAAATAATAGAATTTGATGTTTTAGCTAAAAGAATATCATTTTCAGTAACTTCACCAACTCCTGAATGAACAACTTGACTTTGAGCTTCTTCATTTTTTAATTTTTCTAAAGCATTTTTAACTGCTTCTGTGGTACCATAAACATCACCTTTAATAATAAAGTTTAAAATTTTTGTACCATCTTTATCAATCATGATTTTCTTTTCTTTTAAAATACTTTCTTTATCACTGATAGCTTTATCTTTTGCTAAATTCTTAGCAAATTTCTCATTATCAAAAGCAAAAATTCTGTTTCCTGCTAAAGGAACATAATTGAGTCCAGTTATCACAACAGGTGTACCTGGTTTAGCTTTTTTTAGTGGTCTACCATTGGAATCTTCCAAAGTTTTAATTCTTCCATATTTGGAACCTGCCACTATAAAGTCACCTTTATTTAATGTTCCATGTTGGATTATTAAAGTTGCAACAGCTCCTCTTCCTTTTTCTAATTTTGATTCAATAACTACACCAATAGCTTCACGATTTTTATTAGCTTTTAAATCTAGAATATCAGCTTGTAAATTAATAGCCTCAAATAATTCATTAATACCTTTACCTGTAAGTCCTGAACCTTGAACAAAAATGTTATCACCACCTCATTCTTCAGACATAATATTATATTGTGATAATTCTGCTTTAATTTTTTCTACATCTTTAATTGGTTTATCTATTTTATTAATAAAAACAATGATTGGAACATTTGAATGTTTGGCGTGATTTATAGCTTCAATTGTTTGTGGCATAACACCATCATCAGCTGCTACAACTAAAACAACAATATCTGTTATTTTAGAACCACGAGCTCTCATTTCAGCGAAAGCAGCATGGCCAGGTGTATCAAGAAAAGTAATTTTTCTTTTATCATAAACAATTTGATATGCCCCTGTGTGTTGAGTGATTCCACCGGATTCACTGTCAACAACATTTGTTTGTCTAATTTTATCTAATAAAGTTGTTTTACCATGATCAACATGACCCATAATAGTAATAATAGGAGGTCTTTTTTCTAATTCATCTTCTTCATCTTCAATTTTTATTTCATCCATAAAATTTGAAGCATTTAGTTCAGAATGTTTTTGAAAATCAAAATCATAACGAATACATAATTCAGCAATTTCTTCTTCATTTAATGTGTAATTTAGAGTGTACATTTTACCTTTTTTAAAAAATAGCATTATTATATCTTTTGCATTTTTATTAATTTTTTCTGCAAAGTCAGCTATTGTCATAGGACCTGTAAAATTAAAAACACCATTTTTTAATTCCACTTTGACAGTATTGAATTGATTTTTTATAGTTTGCTGATTGGTTTTTTTCTTAATATTATCTTTTTTACTCATTTTTAAAAATTTCCTCCATTAATTTTGCATATTTTTCTTTTGGAATGTTGTTTTTAAAAGCTTTATTTAGTAACTTTTTTTTGAACAAAATTTCGATGATTTCTTTTTTATTTGTGACATAAGCGCCTCTGCCAGGAAGATTTTTATGAAAATCAACACTTATTTCTTTGTTTTTATTTATTGAAAATCTTAATAATTCATCAATTGAAATAATATTATTTGTAACAATACATTTACGTTTATATTGTTTTTTCAAAAACTAGTTTTCTCCTCAATCTTCATCATCTCAATTAATATCTATTTCTTTAACACCTGCAAATTCATTTAAATCATTATCATATTTATAATTCTTAATTTCTTTATTAATTTGCTGGATATCTTCTTTAGTAAAAATTTCTTTTTTGATTTCACGTTCTGGCTCATCAGCAATAATTTCTTCTTCAAAATATTGTTGTGTTTCTTCTGTTTCATCAAGTTCTAATTCATCTTCACTAAAACTATAAGTATAATCACTACTAAATTTGAAATCTTCATTAAATTGTTCAATTTCTTTATCAAATTCTTCCATCAAATATGAAGTAAACATTTTATTGTTTTTATTTCTATTATTAGATTTGTTTTTAAATTGTAATATTTCAGTTTTTGATTTTGCTTCAGCTTCAATTTGATTCAATTCATCTATATCACTAATGTTACCATTTCAAACAATTTTGTCACTGCCAAGTTCTTTTATTGCTTCAGAATAAGACATAATATCTAATTTTGCATTAACTAATTCTGCAGCAAGTAAAACATTGATTCCTTTTTTCCCGATAGCTAAAGTATGTTGTGAGTCTGGAACTACAACTTTATATTTAGTTTTTTTAGGTCCTTGTGAAATTATTGAAACTACTCTTGCAGGAGCTAGTGAATTAGAAATAAAAGTTTCTTTATTTTTAGAATACAAAACAACATCAATTTTTTCATCATTTAAATGTTGAGAAATTATTTCTATTCTATTTCCACCTTGACCAATAATAGCACCTAAAATATTAGGAACATTTTCTTCATTTACTGCAGAAACAGCAACTTTAGATCTTTCATTTGCAATTCTAGCCACTTTATCAATTTTGATTTCATTTGTTGTAATTTCAGGAATTTCTTTTTGGAGAATATCAAACAAAATTTTATTAGATGTATTAGAAATAATAACTTGACTACCTTTGGATGTTTCAAGAGCATCAAAAATATAAACATCTTCTATGTTTAATGAATTTTTATTTAATGTATCTTCGATTTTTTTAGAGCTAGATAAATAATTCGGCATAAAAGCTAATGTTCCATCTTCTATAATTTCGTAAGTTTTACCTGATTTTTTAGCAGAAATAAATTTAGCTTTAACAACTTGCCCAATTAATGAATGGTATTTTTTATAAATTTTTTCTCTAGAAATTTCATTCACTTTTTGTGTAAATTGTTGTCTTATTGAAATAAAAATATCTTTTGGGATGTCTTTTGGATCAATTTCCATTGTTACATTAACATCACCTTCTGAAACAACTAGATTGTTTCTACTTTTTGCAATTTCTTTTGTTGTATAATATAATTTGTAGCCTTCTTGTTTTGATTCCTCTTCAAATTCTTCTTCACTTACAACTGTAAAATTGTGGTTTAAAATCCTTAAATCATTATTTTCAAGGTCAACAAATAAATCAATTTCAGAATCAGGGTCAATTCTAGATGTAATAGTTTTTTTAAAAATTTCTTTTAAAATATCTATAATTTCTTCAATATTAATGTTTTTAGAATTGGAAATTTCTTTAAAAGATTTAAAAAATAAAATGTTTTTTTGCATTTTTCTCCTATTTTAATCAAAATATATACTTTATGATAATAAAAGGCTGCTAACGCAACCTTTTAGTATATTTTACTTATAGTTAGATTATAAACCATTTATTTTTTTTTCAAAGTTAAAACAATGCAAATTGATCACTTTCTTTTAAATTTTCTATAACTTTCATTTCTACTAATTTTTCAAATAATGTTTTATTTAAAGAAACACGTTTTTTAAGATCTTGAATTGATGTAAAAAACTTTTCATTTCTTTCTTTTTCTAAAGTCGTAGCCACAACTTCTCCTAAACCATCAATAGAAATAAATGGAGGAATTAATGATTTATTATCATGATTAATAATTCATGTTTTAGCTTTAGAATTTTTTAAGCTAACATTTTCAACTTTATAACCCCTTGCGAACATTTCTTTTGCTATTAATAAAATAGGAATCAATTCTTTTTCTTTTACCTTTAATTCAGCACCTTTAGCATTATTTTTTTTCTTATTAAGTTCATTTATTCTGTTAGCAACAAATTCTTCTCCAGAAATAAGTGTTTCAATATCAATTACATCTGCTCGAGTTGTAAAATAAGTTGCATAATATTCTAACGGATGATATAACTTAAAATAAGCAATTCTTCATGCCATCATAACATAAGCTACAGCATGTGCTTTAGGAAATAAATATTTAATTTTTTTCATTGATTCTATATATCACTCTGGGATTTGATTATCTCTTAAAATTTTTTCATTTTCTGGACTTACAGATTTACCTTTTCTTACATTTTCTGTAATTTGAAAAGCTAAGTATGGTTTAATTCCTTTTTGAATTAAAAAAACCATAATATCATCACGACAAGAAACAATATCTCTAAAAGACAATTTTAATTCTTTAATTAAACGATCAGCGTTATTAGTTCACACATCTGTTCCATGTGACAATCCTGAAATTGCAACTAAATCAGCAAAGCTATTAACTTTTGCGCTTTTTAACATTCCTCTTACAAATGATGTCCCAAATTCAGGAATTCCCATTGCTCCTGTTGTTTCATTAAAAATATCACTTGGTTTAATTCCTAATGCTTCAGTTGAAGAAAATAAAGAAACAATTTTAGGATCAGAAGTTGGGATGTCACTAGCTTTAATATTAGTTAATTTTTCTAACATTTCTATCGCAGTTGGATCATCATGTCCAAGAATATCTAATTTAAGTAAATTATCATGCAATGCATCATAATCAAAATGAGTTGTTTTTCAATTTGAAGATGTATCATTTGCTGGATAATTGATAGGTGTAAAATCTTCTATATCATATTCTTTTGGTATGATAATAACACCACCTGGGTGTTGTCCTGTTGTTCTTTTGGTTCCACTTGCTTTTTTAGATAAAAAATCCATAAATTCTGGTGACAATGTTTTATTTGTAATTTCTAAATGACTTTTGATGTATCCATAAATAGTTTTCTCTTTATTACTTAAAACAGTACCAGCTTTAAAAGCTTTGTTTTCACCAAACATTTTTTTAATCTCTTCTTGTAAAATAGGTTGATATTCCCCTGAAAAATTCAAATCAATATCAGGAACTTTGTCTGCATTAAATCCTAAAAAAGTTTCAAACAAAATAGTTTGTCCTTCTTTAGTTAAAGCTGTACTACAGTTAGGACAGTTTTTATCTGGAAGATCAAAACCTGACTGATATGTTCCATCTTCAAAAAATTCTGAAAACTTACATTTTTTACAAATGTAATGTGGAACTAAGGGATTTACCTCAGTTATACCTGCCATAGTTGCAACTAATGATGAACCAACAGAACCTCTTGAACCAACAAGATGACCATCATTTTTAGCTTTTGAAACTAACTTATGGCTTATTCAATATACAACATGAAAACCATGCTCCATAATTGGCACAAGTTCTTTTGCGAGTCTTTCTTCAACAATTTGTGGAAGAGTTTCACCATAAATATTTCTTGCAGTTTTATATACTAATTGTTTTAAATTTTCTTTAGAATTGTCAAATGTTGGTGAATATAAATCTTTTTTAATAACTTCAACAGGTTGTATTTGATTAGCTAAAATTGCTGAATTAGTAACAACGATTTCTTCAATAATTTTTACATCACCAACAAATTGAAATTCTTTATACATTTCAGTAGTAGACAAATAATTTTGTAATGGATAATCTGGATCTTTGTCTCTTCTATCATATAAATAGTGTCTCAAACCACCTAAACCTTTAGCATTTATATATATTTCATGAAAAATTTTATCTTTTACATCTAAATATTTACAGTCAGAAATAGCTATAACTATTTTGTTTAATTTTTTAGCATTTTCAATTAAATTTTTTAGTGCTTTTTTAACATTATTCAAAGTTATAATTTGTCTTTTTACAAGATGGCTAAAAGCGCGAGGCGGTGGAATAAAAATAACATCATAATATTTTATTTCATCAATTAAACTTTTGGTTGTTCCATAAATTAATTTATGGATTATTCTTGATGTAGTTGAACCTGAAGCAAAAAATAAATTTTCACTTTTAGGTAACTTATCAATAAATAATTTTGGACCCCCATAAAAATTGTCAATAGATGATAAAGAAATTAATTTAAACAATTCTTTTAAACCTTTTTGATTTTTAACATAAATTGACATTTCATTTCGATCATTTTTTGAATAATGTGAAAAAATTGTAGGATAAGTGAATTGTGCTAAATCTTTACCTGTAAAAACATTGTTTTTTTCTAATTGTTCTAAATAAACTAGTCAAATTTGGGCAAGAATTTTAGCGTCATAGTCAGCTCTATGGTTTAAAGTTGAATCAAAATTTATATTTAATTTTTGAGCTATATTTTCTAAGTCATTACGTTTTCTATTTGGAAATAAAATATGATTTAAAACTAATGTGTCAATTACAGGAGTTTTTAATTCTTCTAAATTAAAAGCATAAATTTTTTCATTTACTACATTGATATCAAATTGAAAAGCATTATGTGCAACAGCTATCCCACTAGATAATATTTCTCTAATTTTTTTAATTCCTTCTTCTTGTGAAATAGCATTTTCTACATCTTCATTTGTAATATTCGTAAGATCAGTAATTTGTTTTGGTATTGGTTTGGTGGGTTTGATAAAAAATTGAATTGTTTCAACTAGTTTTTTATTTTCTAAAATAACTGCACCAAATTCAATTATTTCATGGAATTTAGCAGTTAAACCTGTTGTTTCCAAGTCAAAAATAATATATCTTGAAGATGCTAAATTTCTATCATCTGAATTTATAATTGCACTTAAATCACTATTTAAAGCATTAAATGATGAACCATAAATAGGTTTAACTTTGAATTTTTTACTTACATCATAAAATTTAGGAAAATTTTGAACAGAATTTAAATCAGCAATTCCAATAGCTTGATGTCCAAATTCTTCAGCTCTTTTTACATATTGTTCAATATTAGCTAAACCATCCATAGTTGACATGTTTGTTTTAGCATAAAATTCAACTCTTTTATTTGTTTCAAGATCTTGTGGAATTTCATCTTTAATATTTAAAACAGTAATATTTTTAGAATTTAAAATTTTACTTTTGGTAAAATCATCATTTTCTAAAATTCCTTGAGCAATAATTTTATCCCCAATTTTAAAACTATTAACTTTATTTTTTTCAGCATCTGTTCTAGAAAAAATTTTAATTTTTACAGCTTCAACGTAATTGGTGATAGACATAATAGTTATTCATAAACCGGATTTTGTCTCTTTTGTTTCTTTCTTAAAAATTTCTCCTTTTAAAGAAACATTAATCTCATCAGTTGTATAAACTTCTTCAATTTCTAGTTCAACAAATGAATTATATTTATTATAACTATTAAAAAAATTTTTTTTATTTTCATAGTTGTTTGAGCTAGAAGTTTGATGTTGCAATTTTTCTTGTATTTTTTGTTCTTGCAGTTCAATATTTTTCTTTTCTTCTATTTTTTTTTGATCATTTTTAGTATTAATTTTTGTTTCAACAACTAATTTATTAAAACCTCATTGCTTTAGATAAAATAAAACCTTGTCTTTTGATTGGATGAAATTATTTTCTTCTAAAATAGAATCAAAAAAAATAATTAATTTATCATTTTCAAAAATATTTTTTTTATTTTCTAAAAAGTTAAATTCTTTTTCTGTTGCTAAAAGATATGCAAAATCAAAATAATTTTGAATATAAATATTTTTTTTAGAATCATCAAAAAGTTCAATATAAATTTCAAAATGTATATTGGTATGTTGTCTAACTTTAAAATAAAATTTTTTAAATAAAAAAATATCTAATAATTGATTAAATTTTAAAAATACAATATAAATATCATTTTCTTTTTTTACTTCTTTAACACTAACTTTTTCAAATTCTTTTGTATATTCAAAATTTATTTCTAAACAAAATTTTTTAAAACCTATATCCATATTTAAAAATCAACAATTGAATTTAATTGTCCTTTTTTATTTTTTTTAGATAAAACAAAATTATTTAGCGCTCAAAACGCAAAACCTAAAAGCATCACAACTACATAACTAATAAGTTTGAATAATGAAGTTGTTTTAAAGGGTTCATTAACAATAAATGGAAAAATATTAATTAATATTATTAATGAAATAATTACAATACCAATTACATAAAGAATTTTTTCAAAAATAGATATTTTAATTTCTTTTGTTTTATTAGAAATTATCAAAATTGAAAAAATTGAGAAAATATATTGCATAAAAAATACAATCACTCCTGCACTAATTATGGTTGAAAATTGATCTTTTAAATTTAAATAATAAGGAATGATTCCTAAAATAATCATTGCAATTATTTGTACAAATATTGCAAACATTAATGAGTATTTATATTCATTATTTTTATTTTTTATAGCAAAAATTTTAGGAATAAAATTGTCATTTGCCATTGATGCAATAATTCTTGAATAATATAAACTGCTTGATAGTGTTGAACTAAAATTTCTAAAAAGTGCTCCTATTATAAATAAAATAGATCCTGTTAATCCAAAAACAATTTTTAATAATTTGCTAAAAGAAACACTATCATCTCCTATTTCAACAACATCTTTATCTAAAAATAAAAATACTAAATAAAATACAAAGTAAAATGTAAAAACAATTATAAAAATTAAGAATAATAATTTTTTAAATCTTTTAGTTTTTACTTCTAAAGAAACACCTGCTAATCCTTCAAATCCACCAAAAGCATAAAAGAAGGATAAAATACTTGAAGCTATTATAGCAATTGAAATTTCTTCATTGCTTTGAAAACTTTTTGCAATTGAAAAATTACCAAAAGATAAATAAACAACAATTCCAAATCCTAATAAAATAATTACTCATTTAAAAAAACTTGTTATAAATATAAATCACTTAGACAGATGAATACCAAATAATCCAATTAATGTAACAACTACAAAAAGTATAATTGATGATATTTGGTAAATAAATTGATTTGATTTATCAAATTCTGTAAGTAGACTCGAAAGCAAAAGTGGAGTTGATGCTGCAAAAAGCGGAACTTGAGCAAATTGATTTCAACCTACGCAGAATATAAAAAAACGATTTTTAGGAAATGCTTTTTTAGCATAAGCATAAGCGCCACCTATTTCTTTACCATAAACTTGCCCTCCTCTTGAATATGAAAGCATAGCAACCATAGCAATAAAAGCTGTGAGAACAAAAATTAATATTCCTCAAGCGCCTTTAGAAATAACACTTGAAATAGTTACGATAAAACCAAAACCTATTATATAGTTTAGGCCATAAAAAATAAAATTTTTTTCTGAAAATTTATTTTTATTCGACATTATTAAACTCCTTGTAAAAAATAGCATTAAAATTATATTAAAAATTTTAAATTTCATTATAAAAAAGAATTAATAAAATAGCACAAATTTTAAGCTATTTTATTAGAAAAAATTAAAAATTTAATTTAGAATAATTATGTTTATTTATTACTAAATTTTTTTAGTATTTTTGAAATGTACTTTAGCAACATAGTTGAGAGATTTTTTACCATGTTTTGCAACAAATTTTTTAGTAAAATTTAAAATTAAATCATTTCATGCTCCATAAGGAAAAATCATGTTTCATTTTTTATTTTGTTTATCCATAAGCATATTAAGAGTTTGTCTTGCTAAAATTGAAGCACAAGCAACAGATAAATATTTAATTTCTGCTTTTGTTTCAAAATTCAAAAGTGAAAAATCATTAAAATAATTCAAAGGAACAATTTTATTATCTATTATTTTTTTAATGTATTTTTCAATACTTTTTATAGTTGAAAATTGATCAACTAAAATAGTAGGTTTTAAATTTGATATAAGCTCATGATTGACGCTAAAAAATTTTTCAAAAGCTTCTAAGTATGCAATCATTTTAATTTCATTTGCATTTCATTTTTCAGTAATCATTCGGTTATAAACATCTTGATTTATAGAAATAGTTATTGATAAACAGTTTTCTTTAATAATTGTAGATAATTCTTGAATTTTATTTTTAGTTAATTTTTTTGAATCGGTAATTCCTATATTTTCTAATTTGTGTTTTTGAGTTTTATCAATTCAAACACATGAAAAAACAATTGGAGAAAAATAATCACCAACCCCTGTTTCATCGCAACCGATTATGTTGTTTATATCAATATTCGAAATCATAATTATTATGTAATAGAAGCTTCTTTATTGTCTCTTGAATATCTAATTTTTATACTTTTTTTCATTTCTTTTTCTGGTGATTTAAGAAATTTCTTAATATAATAACCAACTCCACCATCTTTGTTACTTTTTTTCAAAACTACTGTAGCTGTTCTTTTGACTCTTGGATCACTATTCTCCATAGCAACAGCAATATTTGTAACTGAAAACATTGTAACATCATTGAAACCATCGCCAATACTAATTGTATATTCTCTATCAATATGGTAATATCTCATTAATAATGAAATAACTTTCGCTTTATTGACACCTACTGAAGTAATATCAAAAACAGGTGTTAAACCTTCACCTTTTGATCATGAAGAAAATTCACCTAAATCACCATATTTTGATTCTAAGTATGTTTTAAGCTCATAAACATCAGTTGTTTCTTTAACATCAAAAATAATCCCTGTAGGTTTTAAAGGAATTTTGTTTAAATTTATACCAACTTTAAATTTAGGTAACTGATTGAAACCAAAAACTTTTTCAATATCAGCATCTCTTTTTTTAAGTTGAACTCAACCAGGGCCTTCAATGGCAATGTTTGAAATTTCTTTTTTAACTTTTTTATCACCTAAAATGTAAAGCATTTCATTTAAATTTAAATATTTAATTCTAGGAATAAAAAAATCATCTTTAGGATTGTGAATATGAGCACCATTGTAATTTCCAATGACAGTATCAAGTTCTAATAAATCATAAATAGGCTTGCTACTTCTTCATGGACGACCTGTAACTATACAAACAATATGTCCTTGTTCTTTTGCTAATTTAATTGCTTCAATAGTTTCAGGATGAATTTCACCAGTTGCTGAATTAGATAAAACTGTTCCATCTAAATCCAATGCAAATAAATATTGTGTTTTTTTACTTTTTTTCATAGTATAAACCTCTTTAAAATTTTACAACAACATTAAACTAAAAATAATAAATAAAATAAAAACAATAAAAAATACAAAAAATGTTGAATCAAAACGATCCATAAATCCCCCGTGATTTTTGAATATTTTTGAAAAATCTTTAATTTTTAAGAAACGCTTAATTAAAGAAAAAAATAAATCACCAAAAATAGATGCAAGGGGTAAAATTAATGAAAAAACTAAACTTATTAATATTTTATTTGAAAATGTGTTTAAAAATGGGGAGAAATAAAAAATACAAAATCCAAAAATAAATGAAAATAAATATGCAAAAACAAATCCTTCCCATGTTTTCTTAGGTGATATTTTGGGCGCTAATTTCCGTTTAATTATTTTATTACCTAATAATTTGCCACCAAAATACCCTGCTGAATCTGCAAAAGCAGATATAAAGATTAATGCTAATGATAAATATACGTTGTAGATATTTGTTAAAATTATAACTTCAGCTACAACAGGAATAAAAATAACTATAAAATTTAAAAATACAAGTTTTTTTAAAAAAATGTTTTTTGTTTTCTTTTCTTTAATAAAATATATTATTGTAACAACTAAAATTAACAATGCTATACATAAAAATTCTTCTCAATCAAATTTTAAATATTCAATATATTTTTTTATTTTTTCAGTTTCATTATTTTTATGAAGAAGAATTTCTTGTGAAAAACTAAAAATATTATTTCTTTTGATAAAGAATAATATAGATAAAAAACAAAAAATAGTAGTTAATATTTTGTTTTTGTGAAAATGTTGCAAAATTTCAAATAATGCATAAAAAGTTAATATAATACACAAAATAGAAAAAATAATGTTTCCTACTTTACCAAGTAAAGTAAGAAAAAAAATAGGTAAAAATATTGCAAATATTACAAAAACAATTAATAATCTTTTAAAAATATTGGAATGAGTTTTAATAACCATTAGTTAGTCATCAAATCTTTTTCTTTTTTTTCTGCTATTAAATTAATTTCTTCAATTTTTTTATTAACAACTTCTTGAATTTTTTCTAAATATTTTTTTTCTTGGTCTTCTGTTAATTCATCGTCTTTTTTTATTTCTTTATTAATTTCTTGTCTAATTGATCTAATACCAATTTTAGCTTCCTCAATAACCTTTGATAAACTCTTAACCAATTCTCTTCTTCTTTCTGTTGTTAGTGGTGGAAATGTCAATCTTACTTGTGTTCCTTCATTAACAGTTTGGACTGATCAATTTTGAGAAATGATTGTTGAATAAATATCTTTAACAATATTTTGATCAAAAGGTTTTATTAAAATTTGTGTTGCTTGTGGTATTGAAATTGATGCAAGTTGTTCAATTGGTGTCATTGTTTCATAATAATTAACTTTTATGTATGAAACTAATTGAGGATTAGCTCTACCAGTAGAAATTTTAGCTAATTCTCTTTCAAAATGGTTAAAAACTTTAATTGATTTTTCTTCTATTTCCAATAAATATAACTCTAATTCCATTATTTTGTCACCTTTGTGTATGTTATTTTGCCTTCTAAAACTCTAAAAATAGAATCTTTTTCTTTAATATCAAAAACTATGATGTCGATGTTATTGTCTCTTGCCATTGACATAGAAGTTGAATCCATAACTTTTAAATTTTTTTGAATAACTTCATCATAAGAAATTTTATCATACCTTTTAGCATCTGGAAATATATTTGGATCTTTGTCATATACTCCATCTACTCCATTTTTTCCAGCTAAAATAACATCTGCTTTAATTTCTGATGCATATAATGTTGAAGCTGTATCTGTTGTGAAAAAAGGTCTACCCGTTCCTCCAACAAATATCAAAATATCATTGTTATCTAAATATTTGACACTTTTTTCATTTATATAATATTCAGATATTCTTTTATCAATATTTATAGAAGAAAGAACTCTTGCATTTAGACCTTCTTGCTGAAAACCAGATTGTAATGCTAAACCATTCATAATAGTTGCAAGCATTCCTATGTAATCTGCTCTATTTCTTTTAATACCATTTTTTTCAGCAGAAACACCTCTTCAGAAATTACCTCCGCCTACAACAATTGCAATTTTAATTTTGAGTTCTAAAATTTTTTTTAGTTGTTTTGCTATATTTTTCACTAAATTGTAATCAATAGCTAAACTTTCTTTTTTATTTGCTAAGCTTTCGCCAGATAATTTTAATAATATTTTTTTATATTTCATAAGTTTGAACTTTCTATATATTTTTTATTTCTAAATTTTAACATATTAAAAATATTTTTTTATTAAACAAAAAAATATGTATAATACTTAACAAAAAAAGGAGTTTTGTATATGGAAAGTTTGGTAGAAGTAATCATTGGCTGAATTGCTGCAATTTTAACAATCATTTTCGGTTTGCCACAACTTTACAAAGTTTGAAAATATAAATTATCAAAAATTAATTTATTAAGTTTTTATATTTTATATGTAGCAATAATGATGTGAAGTTTGTTTGGTGCTCTTTTCCCTGAAAAAAAATTAAGTGTTTTAATAGCTAATATTATTTCTTTTTTAATTTTGCAAGTAACTATAATTTTAATATTAAAAAATCAAAAAGTGAGAAATAAATTTATTAATTTTGTTATTGGATCGGTGCTATTATCAATAATTGTTATTTCTTTTGATTTTGTTGCATTTGCAAAAAAAATAAACGCACCTCAATGATTGAATTTAACATTATCAATAATTGCAGTATCAGGTACATCATTTGCATTTTTACCACAAACTATTAAAGGAATAATGAAATGAAAAGTTGAAGGTATATCACTATTAATGTTAATTTTTGGGTTTCTTATCAATTTATCTTGAGAAATATTCTGAATATTAGTAGGAAATTACAGCCCTTCAATTATTTATATTCTAATTGTTCAAATAATTGCTATGATTTTATATTTGATACAAATGGTAATTATTTTGTCCAAAAAAATAAAGAGATAAAAAATATATAAACATCAAAAAATCACAAAAAGTATGATCTTTGTGATTTTTTGATTTTTGTATTGAGATAAAATTTATAAAAAATGATATTAAAGAATTACAACTTATTTTTGTTTTTATTTTCTTTTAATTGTCTTAATGTGAGCAAAATATTTAACTTCATTTGGTTATTAACTTTCTCAATTAGACTTTCAACTTTATTATCTTGTAAATTTGGTTTAGTAAAAATTTCTTTTTGATTATTTCTGAAAACTGGATTTAAAAAACCAACAGTTATTCTTTTTATATTTTGATAATCTCAAAGTGCATTAAAAATTTTAACTAAATGTTTGTAAAAAATTTCAAAATCATCTATATATGAAGAAAGTTTTAATTTTTTTTCTTTTTTTTCATGTTCAAATGTTAAAAAATTTAAAAATATCAAATTAGATGATAAAAGATTTCTTTTCATTTTATTAGAGATATCCAAAGCTAAAATTTTTATTATTTCTAAAATGTGTTTTGCATCATAATTATCATTATTTTCTAAAGTAAATTGGCGACTTACTAATTTAGTTGTTTTTTTTTCAACTAAAATTTTATCATCACCAATAGATGTTAGATTTTGAAAAATATGAAATAAATTTTTATTAATATTTTTATTCTCTTTGCAATAGTTTATAAAATCACTAATTTTTAAATTTTGATTTTTAAATATTTTTTTGCTATATTGTCTGCCTAATCCTGGAAGTGCTTGCAATTCTAAAGGATAAATTTCTTTTTTGATATCTTTTTTTTCTAATACTTTCACACCGAAAGGTTTTGCTAAATTGGTTGCCATCTTAGCAAGATATTTATTAAATGAAATTCCTACAGTTACTGGAAGATTCAAATTCTTTTTTATTTCATCTCTAATATAAAAACCCATTTTTTCTTTATTATTAAATTTTTTATAAAAATCTGTAACATCCAAAAAGCACTCATCAATAGAAAATTTTTCAATTTTGTCACTAAAGTTTTCTTTAATAAAATTAAAAAAACTTTCTGATTCATCTAAATATAAATTCATATTAGGGTTCACAATAACTAAATTAGGTATTTTTTTTTGTAATTGAGAAATTGGTTGCACAGTAGAAATATTAAATTTTTTTATTTCATAAGATAATGAAATGGAAATAGCATTTTTTCTTTTAGATGCAATTGCTATTGGTTTGTCTATTAAATATGGATTTGATTTTCTTTCAGCTGAAACAAAAAAGGAATCAATATCTATATGCGCTATAACTTTGCTTTTTAAAGACATTAATTATTTTTTCTTTTAATTTCTAATAAATTTATTACATCTAAAACAGTTTTAATTTGGATAAGTTCTTCATCTGATATTTCTATTTTAAGTTCAGACTCTATTTCTGTTACTAATTCAATTAAATCTAATGAATCAACCCCTAACGAAGAGATTAATGAATTTTCATCAAATTTTTTATTTGTTAATTTTTTAATTTTACTAAAAACCATTTTTTTCATAATTTAGGTAATTATACCATTTTCTATTTTAAAATAATAATTTTTATACACTTTTTCATCATCAAAAATTCATACAAATTCAATTTTAACATTTTGTTTATTTAAAAATTTATAATAAAATTTTATGTCACCAAATGATACTCCAAGTCTTTTAATTATATCCTTAACAAAAAAACTAACAAAATTTTCATCAATAATAGCAACCCCTTTTTCTACATTAATTAATTCATAATAATCTCTTGGATTTACTTCAGGAAAAATATCTTTTTCTGAATACATGGAACTATTTTCATCATCTAATGTTTTATTGTTAATTAAATTATTATTTTGTTTTTGATGTTCACCATTTTTATTGTTATAAACGAAATAAATAGTAATAAATGTAATGCTCGAAATAACCAATATCGATAAAGAAAAAAATATTAATTTTTTTTTATCAAATAATTTAAATTTAATTTTTTTCAGTAATTTCATCTTCTTCATCTTCTTTTTTAATGTAAAGATTTTTTAAACCATTAATATCAATGTTTTCATCAAAAACATATTTAAAATTATTATTTTTAATTAAAAAATGGTCTAATTCATTTATTTCTTTTTCTCTGTAAGAAGATAATAAAAGTTTTACTATTCCATTATTTTTATGTAAAAAAGGTTTGTGAATTTTTTGGCTAAAATTAACAAAAACTATATTATGTTCATGATTAATAAATAATTTGCTTTTTAAAGTAATAAGACCTTCAAAATTATGTGGTATTAAAAATCCAGGTTTTGAATAAGAATTAATACCTTTAACTGTTTTTTGTTTTTCAATATCAAAATATGTTTGATCAATAATTTTAATTTGTCCTATTATTTTTTTACCCAAAATTCATTTTGGTTCTAAATCGCTATTTTTACTAAAACTTAATTTTAAAATTTCATCGTTTTCTATTGGTAAATTTTGCAATTCTAAACCATCTAGCAAAAAATCTCTTTCAAATATTTCATTTTGAAAAATATCATTTGTAACAGCTACATCAAACAACACTTCATTGTGAATTCCTTGCTTTAATGAACGAGGAAATAAAAAAACATTATTGTAAAATTCTTTATCATAATCATTATTATAGTATTCTAATTCATCAACAATGCTTTGCATCCTTATAACCTTCAATGTTTTAAAATTTATTTCTTTATTTATAGAAAATTCATTTGTTTTGTTTAAATTTTCATTTTTTGTCAAATTCATTGTTATTAAAGGTTCGTTTTTTTCTTCTTCATTTTCGCCATTTAAAATCACACTATATGAAATTACTTTTATTGTTTTTATTTCTGAAAATTTTTGTTTTATATTTGTGAATGGAAAATAAAAAATTGCAAAATCATCATATTTTAATTTTTGTGTAGTTTGCAAGTCAATAATTTGATCATTTACAAATAAGTTAATTTTTATAAATTTTGGATATTTTGAAAAATGTGTTACTTTAACAGAAAAAGCATCATCTTTTATGTATCTTTTAATTTCTATAAAAATTTTATGATTATTTTTTTCACTTGTTAAAATTACTTCTTTAAAAAACGAAATATTTTTTGTTATTACATTACTTTCAATATTTTGTTTTTCAACAATAGGAACATTAACCATACAAATAAAATAAAAATCTATCTAGTGCTTTATTCATTGATTTGTAATAAGTAGTTTTAGATCAACGATCTTTAAATCATTTTCTATCATTTTCAACAAATTCTTTTTGAATTAAAAAAACATATTCAGGTTCTAAAAGCTTCATAATTTTTTCAAATGTTGATTCTTGTTTCATATCTTGAATCAAAGATTCTGGAATATTTTTTCCAATTTTTTCTCCTAAATTTAATTCTAAATTTTGGCTAAATTTTATTTTTTTGTGCATGTTATAAAGACCTGCAACAAAATTTCTTTTTTCTATATAGGAAATTGAAGATAAATCCTTCATCACCCCTCCTTTTCATCAGTTATAAATAGTTTTTTTACACTAAAAAAGTTTAAAAAAATAAAAAAATAGGAAAAATGAATTTCCTAGTATTTTTTTATAATTATTTATTAGTGTTTATTTTCTTTAATTTTTAAAAAATATTCTTCCAGTTGTTCTTTTGTAATGGCTGAAGGGGAATCAATCATTAAATTAATTCCTTTTGAATTCACAGGAAAAGGAATTACATCTCTTATAGATTCTGAATTTGTTAAAATCATAATTAATCTATCAAGACCAAAAGCTATCCCACCATGAGGTGGAACACCATATTCTAAAGCCTTTAAAAAGAAACCAAACTGGGATTGCATTGTTTTTTCAGTCATAGAAATTATTTCAAACATTGATTTTTGTATTTCAGAATCATTAATTCTAATTGAGCCCCCAGCTATTTCAAAGCCATTTAAAACTAAATCATATGCTTTCGCTCTTGCTAAATGTGGTTTTTCTTTATAAAACTTTAAAGATTCTTCTTGAAACATTGTAAAAGGGTGGTGTGCTGCGCTATAACGCTTAGCTTCTTCATCATATTCAAACATTGGCCAATTCACTATTCAAGCAAATTTATATGTATTTTTATTTTCACCTATCAAATCAAACATAGTTCCTAATTCATTTCTTAAAGCCCCTAATGACTGACATGTGTTTTCATAAGTGTCATTAACTAAAAACAGAGTACCATTTTTAAATTTATTTTTAGTAATAAAATTTTGAATTTTTTCAAAATTTTGAATTTTAAAAGAGGCAAAAGTTATTTCTTGATTTTTAATTGTTAAATATAAAAGTCTATTACCTTTATTTTTTCTTGTAATTTCATCTAAATGTTTAAATTGTTTTTTATTAATTTCATAATTTTCTAAAAAAATTGTTTTTGTTGTTGTGTTGCTAAATAAAAATTCATTTTTATCAAAAAGTTCATCTGCTTTTATTAATTTATTTTCAAATCTTAAATCGGGTTTATCTGAACCATAATTTTCAATAGCATCATCATAATTAATTTTTAAAAATGGTACTTTGATTTTAATATTCAATTTTTCAAAAAGATAAAACATCATTTTTTCAACAAATTCTTGTATATCTTTCTCATCAACAAATGACATTTCCATATCTAGTTGATAAAATTCAAATTGACGATCTTTTCTTAAATCTTCGTCTCTAAAAACTTTTGCAAATTGGTAATATTTTTCAAAACCAGATACCATTAATATTTGTTTAAATAACTGTGGTGATTGAGGAAGAGCAAAAAATTGACCTTCTTTTCTTGTAGGAACCAAAAAATCTCTTGCACCTTCAGGTGTAGATTTAGATAAAATAGGTGTTTCAATATCTATAAAATCATTTTCATCTAAAAAATCTCTCAAATGTTTAAATACACGGTGTTTAAAAATAATATTATTTTTTAACTTATCTCTTTTTAAGTCTAAAAATCTATATTTTAATCTTAACTCTTCTGAAACATTAATATCATCATTAATTTCAAAAGGTAATTCCTTTGATTTAGATAATAATTGAATATTTGAAGCAGAAACTTCAATTTGACCTGTTGCAATATTGTTGTTATAGCTTTTTCTTTCTAAAACAATACCTTCAACTTTAATTATAGATTCTTTTGTTAAAGTAATGTTAATTTGTTCAGGATCATAAACTACTTGAGTAATACCTCACCTATCTCTTAAATCTAAAAAAAACATTTTTTTAAATTTTCTTATATTGTGCACTCAGCCATATAAAGTAACATTTTCATTTACATTTTTTATTCTTAATTGATTATTATTAATTGTTTTCATTTTTACCTTTAATTTTTTTTAATTCATTAAATGTTATTATATGTTTATCAAATGTTTTTAAATTTTTAATTGTTAGCTCTGAATTAGTTTGATTTTTTTCGATAAAAACAATAAACTCTGAATTTAAATTTCTTGCATTCTCAAAAAGTTTTTTCAAATTTAAAGCTTTTTTATTAAATTCTACATTGTATTTTAAATTTCTTAATTCATTAACAACTTTTAATAAAAAATCATATTCATTTTCATTAACCACTGCCACAAAATAATCTACTTTTTTTTCAAAATTTAATTCAGAATTTGTTTTCATAATTTCAAGAACTCTATCTACTCCAACAGCAAAACCTATTGCTGATATATCAGGACCATTTAAATTTGAAAATAGATTATTATATCTTCCACCACCTATTATTGTACTTTTAGCACCTAAAGCATTAGAAGTAGACACAAACTCAAAAACTATTTCATCATAATAATCTAGTCCTCTAACTAATGAATAGTCTTTTTCAAAAGGGATTTGAAATTTATTTAAAAGTAATTTTAAATCATTAAAATAACTTATAGATTCTTGATTTAAAAAATCAATAATTTTAGGAGCTTTTTTAACAAAATCTTTTTCTTGTTCTGTTTTATCATCTAATATTCTTAATGGATTTTTTTCTAATCTTTTTAATGAAATTTCACTTAATTCATTTTTATAATTTTGGAAATATTTTTTAAGAGCATTAATGTATGCTTTTTTTTCTTCTTTTGTTCCTAAATAATTAATTTTTAAAGTAAAATCATCTACTTTTAATTCTTTTAAAAAACAAAAAGCTAAATTTATGATTTCAAAATCTAGGTAAACATTTTTTTCTCCTAAAAATTCTGCACCTGCTTGGTAAAATTGCCTAAATCTACCTTTTTGTGGTCTTTCATATCTAAACATTGGGCCAAAATAATGAAATTTTTTATTTTTAAAATAAAGTTTATTTTCAATAATAGCTCTAACAGCTGGAGCAGTTCCTTCTGGTCTTAAAGCTAATTGCCGATTTGACTTATCTTTAAAAACATACATTTCTTTATTTACAATATCAGATTCTTCACCTGAGGTTCTGTAAAATAAATTATAATTTTCAAAAATTGGTGTTTCTATAAAAATTGAATTATATGAATTTAATTTTTGAAAAAAAACTTTTCTAATTTTTTCAAAAATTAATGATTCTTTTTCAAATAAATCTCGAGTTCCTTTAACTTTAAAATACATAATTTCCTTTTTTATTCAAAAAATTACTTATTAAAATCATTGATAGCAGTAAATGTTTGTTCGTTAATTTTTTGAGTATTTCAGTAGTTTTTATCAATTCTTTTTTTCTTATTTTTGTTTCTTATTATTTCAACAAATAATCAAATATTTGTTGCTACAAATAAAGATGAAAAAGTTCCAAAAGATATTCCAACTAATAAAGCAATATTAAAGAAAATATTTGTAGAATCTTTAAATATCATTAGCACAATTATTATTGTAATTGTTGTTAAAGAAGTGAAAATAGATCTTTTTATTGTGTCTTTTATTGCATTATTTACGATAAGTTTTAATTCTGTTTTATCATAATAATTTTTGTATTCTAACTTGGATGTTAATTCTTTTATTCTATCAAATACAACAATTGTATCATTAATTGAATATCCTATAATTGATAAAATACCTGCTACAAAAATTGGTGAAATTGTTAGTCTTGTAAGTGTGAAAAATAGAAGAACTATAATAACATTTAAAGTTAATGATAAAATAGCAGCGATTGAAAAAGTTCATTGCATTCTTATTAAAATATACACTGAAACAACAGCTAATGCAATTAAAACAGAGGTAAATGCATTTTTAACTAAATTTCTTGCTTCATCAGAAGAAATACTATAATTTATTGTTTTAATATTGTCAAAATTATCATTTAATTTATTATTAATTAAAGTTAAATTATTAGTAATTTCTTGTTGTGTTTTCACCACAATTTGATAAAAATCATTAATTGAATCAACTTTATTAATCGAAATATCATTAGCATTAGCAATAAGTTGTTCTCTAACTAAAAAATCTTTTATATTATTAGCTTTTTCAAATGATAATCCGCCTATGTCTAGATTTTGTGTTTCAATCAATAAATTAGTACCCCCACTAAATTCAAGTGATAAAACAAAACCTCCAAATATTTTTTTATTAATTATACCAAAAATTATAAAAACAATTAAAGATATTACAACAAAGGCTAAAATAGCAAACATAAAGTATTTAGTCTTAGAATTATAATTCGGTCTTTCCCAAACACTAACATAACCTTCTGAATAATATTTAATATATTTTTTATTAACACCTAATAATCATAATCTTTTGTTAAAAACACCGGTTTTAACTAAAATGTTTGTCATTTGCCTTGTAAAAAATAGCATCATTAGCAATGTGAAGAAAATAGAGAATATAAGAGTTATAGCAAAAGATTTAATTTCTTTTGTTCCAAAGAAAAATAAAACAATAGCAACTAAAAATGTAGTAATATTGGAATCCATAATCGTGCTAAAAGATAATTTATTTGAGTGTGCATTTGCCTTTATCGTGCTTGATTTATTATAAATTTCTTTTTTTAATCTTTCGAACGAAATAATATTGGCATCAACAGACATTCCTATCCCAATAATTAAAGCAGCAATAGATGATGGTGAATATTCACCACGAACTATTGTAAAAAACAATAAAGTTAAAAAGATATATAAACTTAGTGAAATTGTAGTTAATACACCTAATAACCCATAATTTATTATCATAAAAATAGCAATTAAAACAATTGAAATAGCACCAGCAATTAAAGCTAAATTAAAAGAATTTTCCCCTAGTTCTTTTTGAACAAATGAAGAAGATAAAAATTTTAATGAATAATCATCTATACCATAATTAATGTTTAATGCTAATTGTTTAGCTTCAGCATTTGTAAATTTACCTTGAATTACAAATGTTTCACCTGATAAAGAAGTGGCAACAGATGCTGATGATACTAAATAATTTTTAGCATTGATTTCACTCTCTTTTAATGTTGGTGTTAAATTTTTATTTCCTTCTGTAGATTTAATTAAACTTTCATTTACATGAGCAAACACATAAGGATCAAATCCGGAATTTTTTCATTGTTCTGGAAAATCATCCGCAGCTTTTAATAAATAATTTTTGTAATTTTGTCAAATTAAAATTACATTATTAGGTTGTTCTGAAATGAATTTTGTTGCTTTAGTTCATTCAAGTCTAGCTTTTTTATCTTCTAAACTAATTTGAATTTGATGTCCTCCATTTTGATCTAATTGTTCTTTTGCAGAACCTTGTTTAAATGGTGGAACATATAAAGATTCATCTAAATTTTCAATTTCATCTTTATTACTAAAATCAATTTTAATATCATTCCTAAAAACCCCATTATAAAAAATAGGGTTTCCATTTATATCAGTTAAAATTATTCTTTGCTTTGAAATTATTTCATTAACAAAATTATTAATTTCATCATTTGTTTCAATCCCACTTCTTGAAACTCTTATTCTACCTTCACCCTCAATAGAAACTTGAGTACCATTCAGTCCGCCATCACCAGCTAATCTTTCAAAAATCGCTTTATCAACACGGCTTAATTTCTCATCAGAAATTTTTGTTTTATCATTTGTTTTTGAATCAACTACTTGAATCAAAACTTCTGCGCCACCACCATATTCAATAGATTTGTTGATGTTTTTTGAAACATAGTAATTTGAACCCAAAAATATTGATGTAAAAGCAAAAGAAAAAGTGAAAAAGAGAATCAATCATCTTTTTCAATTTTTTGGTGAAAAAATTTTACTTAAAAATCTTTTAATCATAATAATATTATAGTTTTAAATTATATTATAAATTTAAGAAAAAATAAAAAAATTTCAATATTTTTTAAACTAAAAATTATTTTTTATTATGTATTCACAACCCTGATAAGTAATTTTTCTTCCTTTGCTAGTTTTCTCTATTAAATTTAATTCTAATAATTTGGGTTCAATATTATTAATTAAATTTTCTTTTGATTCTTTTAAAATACCTGATAATACATTCAATGAAACACTTTTATTTTTAAAAACATCATTTAAAAGTTTTAAATATTCAAGATGTAAATTTGTTAAACCGTATTTATAAAGTCCGATATTTTCTAATGTTTTATCAATTATTTCTTTTTCAATCAATGTTGCATTTTCATATATAGAAAAATCTCTTATTCTTTTTAAGAGGTTTATCGCAATTCTAGGTGTGCAATTAACAAATGTAATTAAATAGTGAATTCATTCTAAACTTATTTTTAATTTTAACATTATTAATGTGTTTTTGAAGATTTGAACCATTTCATTATTATTATAAAAATTTAATTTACCAACAAAGCCAAAACGATCTTTTAAAGGTTGTGAGATTTTATCAACTTTTGTAGTGGCTCCTATAATTGTAAATGTCGGTAATTTCATTCTCATAATTTTACTTTCGCCTTCTAAACCGATTTGAACATCTATAACATATTCTTCCATTGCAGTATAGAATAATTCTTCAATATTTTTATTTATTGAATGTATTTCATCAATAAAAATAATATCCCCTTTTTTTATAGAGCTGAATATAGTTAAAATATCTGATTTTTTTTCCACTAGCGAGCCTTGAATAAATTTAATATTGCTATTTATTTCTGCTGAAATTATTTTAGCTAAAGTGGTTTTTCCAAGACCTGGTGGACCATATAGTAATATATGATCTAGTGGTTTGTTTCTTTTTTTTGATGAATTTATTAAAACTTTTAATGTTTTAACTATTTTTTCTTGACCAATAAATTCTTTAAAATTTTTAGGTCTAATTTCTAAATTCTCTTGCACTTGAAATTATTTTTATTGCTTCTTCTACTAATAATTCAAAATTATCATTTGGTTTGATGCTAGAAATTGCTAGATCAATTTGCTTAGTTTTAAAGCCTAAAATTTTTAATGTATCTTTTAATTCAAAAGCAACTTTGTCATCTAAATTATTTTTATTTATATTAATTATGTTATCTATTTCATTGGTATTTGGTAAATTTTTTGAATAATTTTGTAACACTTTTAAATATTTATTTTGAAATTGAAAAACAATTTGTTTGGCAATTTTATTGCTAATATAAGGGATTTTTGCTATTTTTTCTTCATTGCCTTCTGAAATTAATAGTGAGCATTTTTCTCAACCCTCTTTTAAAAAAGATAAAGCGACTTTGGGTCCAATTCCATTAATTGAAAGTAAATCTTCAAACAATATTCTTTCTTTCATATTATCAAAACCATAAGTTGTTTTTGTATATTCATTTTCTCAATTAAAAACAAAAACTTTTCTTACTTCACCTTTATTATAAATTTCAGTATTTGCTACATAAATAATATAGCCTATTCCACCTTTATCTAAAATAATATAATTTTTATTTTTTGAAACAATTTTTCCTATTTTATAAATTTCCATTTTTCCTCCAAAACAAAATAGTTTTTTTAAAAAAAATTCTAAAAAAATAAATAAAAATAGGAAAAAATGTTT
This sequence comes from Mesomycoplasma neurolyticum, assembly GCF_900660485.1. Taxonomy (NCBI): domain Bacteria; kingdom Bacillati; phylum Mycoplasmatota; order Mycoplasmoidales; family Metamycoplasmataceae; genus Mesomycoplasma; species Mesomycoplasma neurolyticum. Next base: position 925,733 of record NZ_LR214951.1, on the reverse strand, counting down.
TTTTTATAAAAAAGCTTGGGCTTTAAGAGAATATTTTTGTAGCTTCTTCTATTTCATCTTCTGTTCAGTTTACATGAACTAAAACAACAGCTTCAACTCATGTATGAATTGAAACAACATTAGGAATTTTAAAAATTTGAATTTTGTTATGTGAGATATCTTGCAATTTAGCTTTTAAATCGTTTATTTCTGGATTGTTTGAATGAATAAGAAATGTTTTGTAATTTGGATTTTGCTCATAAACTTCTTTATATGTATTTATAAGAGCTCTATGAAAAATTCTTCCTTTACCTCTTTTTTCTAAAGCTCCTTCTTTAAATTGAATAATAGGAACAATTTTTAATAGTTTTGCAATAGAAGCAGCGGAAGGTGATAATCTACCACCTCTCACTAATGCATCATTATATTTCGGAACTAAACAAACATCACCTTCAAAATTTTCTTCTAACTTTTGAAGTGCTTCTGTTAAAGGCGTGTTGTTTTTTAAATTATTTTTAAATCTTATAATGTCTAAAATTATTAATGCTGATATTTTGTTAGATTTTACAACATGAACTTTTTCATCATTAGCAAAAGCAGCTGCTAAATTAGAATATTGTGATGAAAGTTTATGACTGATTGGATATATAATAATTTTGTCATATTCTTTTTTTAATTTTTCAATAAGTTCTAAAGCCATTCCAATTGGCGTTGCTGAAGTAAAAACTTTAGAGTTTTTATTAATTAAACCAAAAACTTCTTCAGAAACTAAATCAACTCCATCTAAATATTCTTTATCATCTATATTTATACAAAGTGGTAAATAGTATAAATTGTGTTTTTGTGCTTCTTCTTTTGTTAGGCCTGTTGATGAATCAATTATAATTGCTATTTTCATAATTAATGTATTATAACAATTTTTTTGTTTTATAATATTGATTATATTATTAAAGATTTTAGAAAGTAATTATGAAACAAAAAAAAGAATTCTTAAAAGAACTAAAAAATAGAGGTATTTTAAACAATATTTCTAGTGAAGAAAAATTTTTAAATTTAAAAAATTTTGAAGGAATTTATGCTGGTTTTGATCCAACGGCTATTAGTTTACATTTGGGAAATTATATCCAAATTTGTACTTTGAAAAGATTTCAAAACATTGGGATTAAAATTTTAGCAATTGTCGGTGGAGCAACAGGTATGATTGGTGATCCATCTTTCAAAAGCAAAGAAAGAGTTTTGCTTGACCAAGCTAAACTTTTAGAAAATAAAAATGCTATTATTAAACAATTGCAAAAATTTAATCTAAAAGTTTTTGATAATCTTGAAATTTATAAAGATATGAATGTTTTGGACTTTTTACGTGATGTTGGTAAAAATGTAAATATTAGTTATATGTTAGCTAAAGAATCAATTGCAAATAGAATTGACAAAGGGTTATCATTTACAGAATTTAGTTATCAACTTATTCAATCATGAGACTTTTGTTATTTATATAAACACTTTGATATAAAAGGACAATTAGGTGGTTCTGACCAATGAGGTAATATCACAAGTGGAATTGAAATGATTAAAAAAAATTATGGTGAAGAATCAAATAGTTTTGCTATAACTACAAATTTATTAACAGATAAAAACAATGTGAAATTCGGCAAATCAACAGGGGGTGGTTCGCTTTGATTAGATCCCAAATTAACTTCGCCTTTTATGTTATATCAATTTTTAGTCAACCAAGAAGATTTAGAAGTGGAAAAATTACTAAAATATTTAACATTTTTATCACTAGATGAAATTAGTAATATTATGTTTAGACATGATGAGCAAAAAAAACTCAAAATTGCTCAAAAAACTTTAGCTTTTGAAGTTGTTAAAGATATTCATGGCGCTCAAGAAGCAAATAACGCTATAAAAATTAGTGATATCTTGTTTAACAATCAAGATTTCAGTTTACTAACAACAAATGATTTAGCACAACTAGAAAATGCAATACCATGTTTTAGCGCAACAATGAATGAAAATTTATCTGATTTTTTAATTAAGCATAAAATTGTTGTTTCTAAAAGAGAAATGAGAGAATTTATTGAAAAAAATGCATTAAAATTTAATAATAGTAATATTACTACTGAAAATAATGTATTATTAAACAAGGAATTTGATGGTAAATATTCTTTAATAAAAAAAGGTAAAAAAAATTATTATTTAGTCAAATTTTTAGAAAAATAATTTAATAAGGAGATGAAATGTCACGAATAATTAAAGGAATCGCTGCTTCAAAAGGTATAGCAGTTGCAAAAATTTTTAAAATTGAAGATGAAAACAATGAAGTTGAAAAAGCTTTAGAATTAGTTGATTTAATCGAAAACAAAGAAGAAGAAATTGTAAAATTAGAAAAAGCTATAGAAAAATCTATTTTGCAAATTGAACAAATAAAAGAAAAAGCTTCTAAAACATTATCAAATGAAGAGTTAGAAATTTTTGATGCTCACATTTTGATAGCAAATGACCCAAGTCTTATTGATGAAATGAAAAATTTAATTAATGAAAAAGGGCTTCATTCAGCACATGCTGTTTTTCAAGTTAAAGAATTTCATAGAAAAATGTTTCAAAATTTTGATGATGAATATATGAAAGAACGTGCTGCTGATATTCATGATGTTTGAAACAGAGTTATCAAGAATCTTTTAAATATTGAAATAATTGATTTATCAGCTATTGATCATGAAGTTGTGATTGTTGCTCATGATTTAACACCTTCAGAAACTGCACAATTAAATAAAAAATATGTTAGAGGTTTTTTAACAAACATAGGTGGTAAAACATCACACTCAGCAATTATGGCAAGAACACTTGAAATTCCAGCTATTTTAGGTTTAGAAAATATTACAAAACTTGTTAATAATGTTGATGTAGTTGCTATAAATGGAACAACAGGCGAATTAGTTATTAATCCAACCGAAAAAGAAATTGAAGCATTTCAGCAAAAATATTTTGAATATGAAAACTATAAAAAAGAACTTGAGAAGTTTAGAGATAAAACAACAATTACAAAAGATAGACATAAAGTTATAATCGCTGCAAACATTGGTTCACCAAAAGATAGTGATGCTGCTATTAAATTTGGTGCAGAAGCAATTGGATTATTTAGAAGTGAATTTTTATATATGGATTCAAAAGATTGACCAACCGAAGAGGAACAATTTGAAAATTATGCTAAAGTCTTAAAGGACATGAATAACAAACAAGTTGTTGTTAGAACACTAGATATTGGTGGAGATAAAACTTTAGAATATTTTCAATTCCCATATGAAATGAATCCATTTTTAGGCTATAGAGCTATTAGGTTATCATTGGACAAACAAAATGTATTCAGAGATCAATTAAGAGCATTAATAAGAGCATCAGTTTATGGAAATTTAGCTATTATGTTTCCTATGATTTCAACAGTTGATGAATTTAAAAAAGCTAAAGAAATTTTTGATGATGTAAAACAAGAACTTATTAATGAAGGTTTAATTTTACATAATAAAATTGAAGTTGGTATGATGGTTGAAACACCAGCAGCAGCAGTTTTAACTGAACAATTTTGTCGTTATGCAGACTTTGTTTCAATTGGAACTAATGATTTAATGCAATATTCTATGGCTGCGGATAGAATGAATGAAAAAGTTTCTTATTTATATCAGCCACTAAATCCTTCAATTTTAAGATTAATTAAAATGACAATTGATGGAGCACATAAAGCTGGCAAATGAGTTGGTATGTGTGGTGAAATGGCTGGTGATATTAGTGCTATTCCATTATTACTTGGAATGGGATTAGACGAATTCTCTATGTCTGCATCTTCTATTTTAGAAGCTAGAAAACTTATTTCTGAAATTAATTTTAAAGACGCTCATATTTTAATGCATAAAGCAATTAATGCTGAAAATGAAGTTGAAGTTAAAAAATTAATGAAAGAATTTTTTCAAAAATAAATGATTTTTTACAAAAAATACAAAGATATTCCAAATAAATATAAATTTGACTTAGAAAGTTTAATAAGAAAAAATTCAATTCAAGAAGAAATTGAATTTTTTCTTATTAAAAAAAGAAGAATTTTAGAGTATAGAGACAAAAAATATGAAAGTCCTAAAAATTATTTAGAGTTTTTAAACATTGAAAAAGAAAATAATTTAATTTTTAATAGAATATATAATTATTTATCAAATAAATTAAATGTAAATTTAGTTGATGATAAATTAAATAATTTAATTTTAGAGTTTGAAAATAAATTAAATGATATTTATGAAGAAAATGGTTCAGAAATAAACAAAGAAATGCAAAATATTGAAAAATTAAAACAATGAAGTAAATTAGAGATGTTTAAGTCATATAAAAAATATTTTCTTGAAATTTTCGAAATTCAAAAATATAAATTAGATAGCAAAATAGAAGATTTTTTATTAAAAACAAACAAAGCTGAAGTAAATTTTGAAGATTATTTTAGTAATTTAATAAATGTTGAAATAGATTATGGAAGCATCCAAAAAAATAATAAAAAAATCTTTATTTCAGAAAATAATTTTAATGTTTTGATGACATCAAAAAATGAAAAAATAAGAAAAGAAGTGTTTTATAACTATTACAATAGTAAATACAAACATAAAGAAACATTAAGTAAATTATTAATTGATCATTTTACAAAGATTTCTGTAATGGCAAAAGCAAGAAATTTCAAAACAAGCATTGATTCATTATTAATAGAAGAAAAAATTGATGAAAATATTTTGCAAAATTTATATTCTATAATATCCAAAAATAGTTTTTTATTAAAAAAAATGCGTAAGTACAATGAAATATTTTTTACAAAAAAATTAAAAAGAAAACCAAGAATTTATGATAATTGATTAGACCTTATAAACACAAAAGAAAAATTCACAATAGAAGAAGCACAAAAAATTTTACTTATTGCTTTTGAACCATTGGGTCAAGAATATATATCAATGGTAAAAAAAGCTTTTGATGAAAATTGAATTGATTATCATTCAGCAAAAAATAAAATTTCAGGTGCTTATTCTATTAGTGAAGCTTATGGATTGGATAAAATTTTTATTTTGATGAATTGAGATTACACAATAGATTCAGTTTTTACCTTAGCACATGAACTAGGACATTCACTTCACACATATTTTACTAATAAATCACAATCTTTAGAAAATTCATCATATCCTATTTTTACAGCTGAAATTGCTTCTAGTTTTAATGAATTATTACTTTTTGATTATTTTATAGAAAAAGCTTCAAATTTAAAATTAAGGTTCAAAATTCTATCTAAGTATATTGAAAATTTTTTTGAAATTGTTTATCAATCGACTTTTTGATCAAACTATGAATATGATATATATAATAAAATTGATAAAAATGAAAATATAGGAACTTTTAGTGATTTAGTAGAAATTTACAAAAAAAATGAAAAAAAATATGCAATTAAAAAATCTAGTTTTACAAAAAAATATATTCATGCTGTAGATGTGCCACATTTTTATGCTAATTTTTATTTATGTAAATATGCTTTTGGTTTTTTAATTGCTAGCATTTTTTTTCAAAGATATAAATTAAAAGAAAACAAAATAATGGATAACTATATAAATAATTTTCTAAAATTAGGAGATATTGATTGACCTTTAAATATTTTGAAAAAATCTAAAATTAATTTACATGATGAAAATATTTTTAATTTTGTTTTTAAACAACTCGAAAATTATATAAATGAATACATCACAATAGGTCAAAAAATTTTTAAAAAATAAATATTTGTAATTTAAATAAAAATATTATGGAGAAATTATGATTTATAAAAATGCTTTAATTACTACAAAAGATGAACAATTTTTAGGTTATTTAGAAGTTGATGATAAAGGGACAATAATTAAAATAGGTAGAGGGACAACCAACAAAAAAGGAATTGATTGTAAAAAACTTATTCTCATGCCTGCTTTTATTGACTCACATACACATGGAGGTTATGGATTTTCTTTTCAAGAAATAGTTAATGAAAATTGACAAAATAAATTAGAAAATTACCTTGAAAAAATTCATCAACATGAAGGTGTAGCAGCAGTTAACATAACTACTGTTACTGATACTTGAGAAAATATTTTAAAAATTTCTAAAAATTTATTAAACTTAAAAAATACATCAATTTTAAATTGATATTTAGAAGGCCCTTTTATTTCAAAAGAAAAAAAAGGTGCACATAAAGAAGAATTAATTATTCCTATTGAAGAAAAACATTTAAATGAATTGAATTTAAATAAAAAAATTAAATCAATTATTGCTATTGCTCCTGAAAATAACAATAATGAGTTGTTAAAAAAATTTAAAAAACATTTTTACTATACTATAGGACATTCAAATTGTTATGATTTTTCAAAAAAATTTAATTTAAACACTTTTGATTTTTTTACACATTTTTATAATGGTTGCTCATCTTTTGATCATAGACAAGAATCGCTAGTAAATACTATTTTAAATAATAAACTATCTAAAAATTTTTTAGTTGAATTTATAAGTGATGGAATCCACACTACAAAAGAAATTATTAATTTTACTTATAAAAATATTGATAAAAATAATTTAATTATTATTTCTGACTCTTTATCACCTAAAGGTCTAGAAAATGGCGATTATTGATTAGGACCTTTAGAAATAACTAAAAAAAATGATATTTTTTATTTAAAAAATCAAAATAAAATTGCAGGTAGTGGAATGCCATATAACAAAATACTTAATGTTTTTCATAAAGCGACAAATTGTACATGAAGTGAAATGGTGTTATTTTCTTCTTATAATATAGCTAAAAAATTTAAAAAAACCAATAAATTTGGAACTTTAAAATTAAATCAAAAAGGTAATTTTGTATTAATTGATAAAAATTTTAATATAAAAATGAGTTTTATCAATAACAAACATTACACAAATGAAAATTAGTTTTTAAAAATTTTGTAATAAAAAAGTACATCTGCAATAGATACTGCATTTGTACTTTATTTTATTTTAATTTTAAAATATTGTGGCTAACTTTAGTAGGAGTTTTTTTACCAAAAATTTCTAATGAAACTAATGCTGTTTGTTCTTTGTCATCCACTTCAATAATAGGTCCTTCTTCACCTTTGAAAGGTCCTTCAATAATTTCTACAATAGAGCCTGGTTTGAAAGGGGAATCAATAATACCCATATCATATTTTTTTCACTCTTCTAATTCTTTTTTAAACATTTTATCAATTTGTTTTTGTGATAAAGGAGTTGGTTTGGCACCCTTCCCTGATGAACCAACAAGCCCTGTAACATACTGTGTATTTCTTATTAAAAATCAAGCTTTGTCTGTCATGTGAATTTTTATAAAGATATAACCTTTGTAAAGATTTTCTTTTTTTACTTTAAATTCCTGACCTAAAGCTCTTTTTTGTAATTCTTTTAATGTTAAATGTGGTCTAACAAACATTTTAATTTCTTGACAAATGTCTTCTAGCATCTCTGAACTAACAACATTTCTTAATGATTCAATAACTTTTTCTTCTTTTCCAGAAATAGTTGAAACCATATATCATTTAAAAAAAGTATTATTTTCCATAACTAATTACCAAACCCTACATTTGTTTTGCTTCATAAATATGTTGCTATTATAGATATTATAAAAAAAAGAATAACAAAAAAAACAACAAAAAGTATTGTATATATAAAGCTTTTAGTTGATGTTTGTGCATCAGGCCATTTAATTCTTTTTAATTCTTTAATTCAATTTCTAAGAATATACTTTTTATTTTTAGTTCTTTTTTTCATTATTTCTCTTCCTTGTGTAAAACTTGTGTTTTACATTTTTTACAATATTTTTTAATAATTAATCTTTCTTCTTTAGATTTATTTGTTACGTAATTTTTTGATCTACAATCTACACAACATAAAGTAATTTTTGATTTACTCATAATGTCTAAGAATTATACCATAATATTAATAAATTTATTGATCATTAATATAATTTATAGCTAGTTTTTTTGATGTTTTTATTAAATCATTTATTTTATTAGAACTTATATACAAAAGTTTAGAAATTTGTTTTACTGCAATTTTTTCTACAAAATACATTCATAAAATAGATTTTTTTTCATCTGAAAAATTTTTAAAAAAATCTTTTGTTTCAATTTCTTTAAAATTTAAATATTCAAATTCACTATTAGTCGAAGAATTTTTATAATATAATTTTTCATCTGCATAATCTGATTTATAATTCATAATTTTATGATTACTAGATGTAAATTTCTTACAATATTCTAATAATTTTAAATAAATCCTTTTATATAATCATGCATTTGGGTTATCTGATGGTATTAATAATTTTTGAGATAATAACTTATTTAAAATTCCCAAACCTACTACATATAAATCTTCATATTCAATAGGTATATTTTTAAATAAAAATTTAGCTTTTTTAGCTGCTATTTCAACTAAAGAAATATGTTTTTGAAATAAATTACTCATCATTCCTTTCGCTAATTTATTTTAAAAAGCACTATTCCAACTGCTACAGAAATATTAAGTGATTGAACAGTTCCTTTCATCGGGATATAAACTAACTCATCACACACTCTTTCTACTGCTTTGGTTAACCCATTACCTTCTGAACCAAAAATAATAGCTAATGGTTTATTAAAAAGTACGTCATTAATATTTTTAGATTTTTTAGTTAATGAAGTTCCATAAACTCAATAATTATTTTTTTTAAGTTTAAGAATAGTAGAAACAATAGAAGTAACTTTGATAAATTTCATATTTACAAAACCACCTGAAGATACTTTTAAAACAGTGGGTGTTACATCTACTGAACGATCTTTTGGAAAGATAATATGTTTAATTCCATTAGCATTTGCAGTTCTTATGATTGCTCCAAAATTATGTGGGTCTTGTATATGATCTAAAATAATAACCTCTTTTGCTTTATCTTTAATTATTGTATTTAAGTCATAAAATTTTATATCTAATATTTGAGCAACATAGCCTTGATGATTTTCGGTTGTAAGTTGATTTAAAAATTCATTAGTTACTAGTTTTATTTTAAAATTAGGAAATTCTAAGTGTAATTTGTGATTCGTTGTATAAACTAATGAAATAGGTAAGTTATTTTTTAAAGAATCAATAACAGAATTTTTCCCACAAATAAATTTTTTCATATTTTAATTAAATTTTTACCTTTTTTTATTTTCTTTTTCCTATTTTTTTAAACTAATTTTTTCTTTTGTAATTCTGCTCTTAATTTATCAGCTTCTAAATATTTTTTTGCTTTTAATAATTGTTGTCAATTAGCAAATTTTTCTTTATCTTCACTAGTTGGTAGGTTTTTATAAAAATCAAAACCTAATATATCTAAAAGTTTGATAAAAGTTGCTATCTCGTTTTCTTTTAACAAAATATTTAGTTCAAAATTTGCTATAGAAAATTTTAATTTTAAAAATAAATCTAAAATTTTTTCTAATTTTTCAAAATTTACATCTTGTTTTTTATTTTCTAAAAAATATAGATAATATTTTTTTTTGAAGTTTGTAATCTTGTTTTCTGATGATTTTATTAATTCATGTGTTAAATCAATTGGTGCTGTAATATTTGTAGTTAAAATTATATATCTAAATACATTTGAATCATGTTGTTTTACAAAATCTTTTGCATAAACTACATTTCCTAGTGATTTAGACATTTTTTTACCTTCATAATTTACAAAACCTGTATGAACTCATTGTTTAGTTAAAAAATTATTGGTTAATGAATAATGCTGAATATTTTCATTTTCATGATGTGGAAAAATAAGATCAATCCCTCCCCCATGAATATCAATAGTTTTACCTTTGAAGTGTTTATAAATAAAAACAGAACATTCAGTATGTCAACCTGGACGACCTCTCCCAAAAAATGAATCAAATTGAATACCTTCATATGTTTTTTTTCAAAGTGCGAAATCATGTGGGTTATTTTTTTTATATTCAGTTTCAGTAATAATAGAATTTTCTAATTTTCTATTAGAAATACTCCCATAAACTTTATGTTTTGAAACATCAAAAAAAACATTACCATCAACAAAATACGCATTTTTTGAATTAACCAAAAGTTTAATATAATTTTCAATATCTTTTAAATTTTCTGTAACTTTAACTAATTTAGTTGGTTTTTCAATATTAAATAAACTAAAAAGTTTTAGATATTCATTTGTATAAAATTCACTAATTTCTTTTTCGTCCTTTTGCTCTTGGATTGCTTTGTTAATTATTTTGTCATCTATATCTGTGATATTATGAAGATAATTAATTTGATAATTAAAATATTTTTTTACTCTATTTCATATATCAAAAAACATTACTGTTCGCATATTACCAATATGAACAAAATCATAAACAGTAGGGCCACAAACATATATATTTTCTTTTTTCATAAATTACCTTTTTTATAATAATTGTTTCTTTTTTAATTTTTCTTTCATTTCTTTGAACTCAGGGCAATATTTTTTAACTAATTGTCAAAAATCTTTTGAATGATTTTGAAAAAAATGATGAGCTAATTCATGAATTATTACATAATCAATAATTGTTTTTGAAAATAATAATAATTTATTTGAAAAAATAATATTTTTCTTTTTATAATAATTAGAAGCTCAAGCTGATGTTTTTTTTCTTATAACAACATTATAATTTGCATCTACATTCATTATTTTTTCAAATGTTTGAACTCTTTTTTTTAAATATAATAAAAGTTCATTTTTTAGCAAAGTTTCAATTTTATTTTGCAATTTGCTTTCATCTTGAAGTTTAAATTTCAAAAAATGTCCATTAGAATAAATTAAATATTCTAATTTGTTTTTTTGAATCTTGTAATTGAATTTTTTACCAAATAAATAATAAAAATTATTTTGAGTATCAATAAAATTTGAAATTTTAGATTTATCTAACTCTTTTTTTATTATTTCTAAATTTTTTTCAATAATTTCTTTTATTTTTTTTTCTGATAAATTTACAGGAGACATAAAGTAAATTTTTTCATTTTTAACATAAATTTTATAATTTGGCTTTTTTTGGATTTTGAAATTAATTTCGATTTTTTTATTATTTATTGATATAAAAAAAATTTTATTCATTTTTAGTTAAAAATATATTTCAAAAAACAAAATCCTGTTGTTTAGTTGTTATTCTTTTTTCTAAAAGTTTTTTAAATTCTAAAATTTCATTTTGGGTTTTAACTTGAAGTTGTAAATTTTGTTGCAGTTGTTCAATTGAATTAATAATTTCATTCTCTTTTATAAAAACTAAATGCTTGTATGAATTATTAGTAATATTTATATCTTCAACTTTTTTTGAAAAAACGAGTGCAGAAATAAGTGGTATTTTTTTATCAATAATTTGTTGTACATATGAAATATTTTTTTCTGTTAAAAATAATGGATTTCGCATTTTGTCTTCATATTTTTTTCCTGTATCTCAATAAAAAGCATCTACATCACCTTTGATTGATGAATTTTCATTTACAAATTTAATTAATAATAAAAATTTGTTTGTAATTAATATGCTATCCTGAAAAAACAAATTACCATCTTGTGTCTTAAATAAATTTTTAGGAATAAAAATAAAATTATTTTTTTCAGACCATTTTTTTAAAAGTAAAAAAGAACCCTCTAAATTTTCTCTATTTTCTTTTTTACTTTTTCTTACTTTTTGTATTTTAAGTAACAAAAATAAAATAAAAAAAAGTAAAAATAATAACAAAGAAATTGTGGTAAAAATAATAATTATAATAACCATTGTTTCTCCTTAGTTAAATAAATATGCACTTTTTAATAACTTATTAAATTTTCATAAGCATCTAAATCTGTTGTAATGTTTTTTGTTTTATCTAATCATTGACGTAAAATTGTTTTATTTTTTGATCTTTTAATTGATAATGTATCTAATGATCCAGTTCCATAAACTAAATTACCTTGTGTATTTAATGAATTTTTATCATCAAAAAATCCACCTCATAAAATACCAACTATCTGTCCACTTCTATTTAAAACCATTGAACCAGACATACCCTTACCTGTTTTAATATTAGGTAATATAAAATCAGTTGTATGTGTTTTTAAATCAAATACTTTCTTGTCTTTAATAATATTTTGTTGCCTCAAAATATTATTATCTTTATATACAAAAGCTAATGATTCTTGTTCCACTCATTCATGACCACCTAAATAACCACCTAAATAAAGATTCCCGGGTATTATTACATTTTCTGAATTTTCTTTATTATTTAATGTTTCATTTTCAAAAATAATTTTGTCACTAATTAAAAATTTAGGTTTATTTTTATTGTAATAGTTAACTTGATCTGGAATATTTTGATGTTTTAAAATTCTTGCTCTTTCTGGTTTATTAAAAATATGATAAATTAAATCTAATCCATCACCATAACCATTAAAGCCATTAAAATTATAAACAAATGGATTTCTTACTTTATATTCATAATCATTAGGAAAAGTTATTTCTAATATTGCAAAATCTAAATATTCATTATTTTCATTATTTTCATCAAAAAAAGTAAAAGGTTTTAAATTGCCTCAAAATTCCTCTGATTCTTTTGTTATATAAATAGAATTATTAACCTTTTTTCTTGCTCAAGAATATTTACTTTCATCTAATTTTCTATCAAAACGCCTAAAAACATCACTATATTTAGAGTTATTTGCTTCTTCATAACTTAAAAATGTTGGTATTGTGTCATATTTTGAATTAAATGAATATGAAAATGAACTAACGAGATCACGTTTATTAATTAATTCTGATAAAACATGTAAATTAGTTGCTAGATAATAAGTGTTTGATGGTACTAAATTTCCATTTGCATCTAATTCAAATTTTCTATCAAAAATTCAAGCTGTTCCACTAACTATTGACCGACTTGTTCCGTTTGGATCGTTTACAACATAATTTATAGATAAAGTTCTATTTTTAATGTCTTTAAAAATTTGTTCTTTTGAAAAAGTTTTATCTCCAAAATTACTTACAATACTTTTTGAATATTGATTTTCATTAGGATTTAAAGGAATAAATAATTCATACTCTTCACCAGATGCATTATGGAAAACAAAAGTTATTTTTTTTGTTTCTTTTTCAAAGTTAAAGTTAAAAATTGTCAAATATTTATGCGCAGAACTATTAGATTCTAAATAGTTAAAGAAATGCTTTTCAAAATCAGGTCCATTTACATAATTTCTGATGTGTTCACCAATCATTTTATATCTTAATGTTTTGTCTTTGAAATTTAAACTATAAATTGCTAGATCAGTTTTATTTGCCAAATTAATATTTTTATTAATCTCATTTTTATTTGTTTTTGTTAGATTAAATATATTTTTTGAAATCTCATTAAAACTAAAAACATCAAATTTAAATATCCTTGAAAAATTTAGATATTTTACTTTTATTAATAGAACACCATTTTGATCATAATAACTAGAAGCACTATTTCAAACACTTAATTTATAATTTTCAGCTAAAAAAATAGATTTCTTTTTTTGTATATCAAATTTTTCTGCAAGTTTTCCTGAGTCTAATTCTTTAAAACTTGTACTAAAATATTTTGCATTTTCTAATTTTAAATTTAATGCAAAATTTGCATCACTCAATGGATTTTTATCCTCATTAATTATAGTAAAATTAACATTAGAAAGTTTAGCAAGATTTTGGAATTTCTCTTTTGTTAATTTATCTTCTATTTCATAAGAATATCAAAAGACACCATTTTTATCTATATGATTAAATTCAAAATTAAAAAATAACAAATTGTCTTTTTCATATGTATTGCTATTTTTTTTAGTAAGTATAGATTTATCTATTTCAAAGTAATCTCAAAAATTTTCTTTTAAATCAGAATATTGAAAAACTTTTTTATTATTATTTGACTTTTCTTTAATTAATTCTTGAGAAAATAATTTTTTTAATTTATTTTTATATTGAAAACTTTTGTTTTTATTAGATTTAAAACCTGATACAGTATAAATTTTTTTAAAAAGAGTTTCATTAAAAATTGGTTTTTGAACCTCTAATTCAATTTGAATTGTCCCATTGTCATCATTTTTTGAACCTGGCACAATTTTAGGTAATAAATTAAAATCATTGATCTTGTTATTTCAATCAGGATCAATGCTATAAACTAAAAAATTATTTAAATTATTTTGTTCTCTTATTAAATCATCAACCGTAAAATCTTGATTTTGAATTCTCGGTCTTTTGTTTGTAGCTAAAGAAATTCCGATAATTGCTTTATCAAAATCTTGTGTAGAAACTGGATCTTCATCTACTGGTTTTGGAATTATAATACTACTTGGAGGGTCTTTAAAAATACCAAAACAACTAGTTAAAATTAATGAACTAGTTGTGAACATTAAACTAAATAAAATTAGTATTTTTTTAATAAATCAATATTTTTGCTTTTTCATTATTATTTTTTAAAATTTCTTTGTTATAATATAAAGACTATGGCTCATTGGTGAAATGGCAGACACGGTAGACTCAAAATCTTCTGCAAGTGATTGCGTATCGGTTCAAGTCCGATATGAGCCACCATTTATTCTATGGGATGCCAATAAAATATTAAACAGCTTTTTTAAAGCTGTTTTATTTTGTAATTTTTACAATTTTTACTTGATATTTAGTAGGAGCATAAACCTCTACAATATCACCTACTTTATGGTTTAAAATAGCATTAGCTAAAGGTGAAAGGTTGGAAATTTTATGATTAAAAGGATCCACATCAAGCGAACCAACAATTTTTATTTCTAATTCATCTTTGCTGTATAAATTTGTATTTTCTAAAATTTTAATTTTTACTGTTGAACCAATAGAAACAATGTTTTTAGTAGAAACCTCTTGAATAACTTTAGAATTAGCTATTATATATTCAAGTTCACTAATTCTTCCTTCAATAATACCTTGCTTTTCTCTTGCGGCATCATATTCAGCATTTTCTGATAAGTCACCCTGATTTCTAGCTACTTTTATTTCTTCTATAACTTTTGGACGCTCTATTTTTACTAAATTGTCTAGTTCATTTTTTAATTGTTCTAAACGTTCTTTAGACATTAAAAATTCATCATTTTTACTTTTCATTTTTTTCTACCTTTCTTTAATATAAATATTATTTTAAATTTTACTAAATTTTAGCAATTACTAAAAGATAATAATTACCATTTTTGTAAAATTGATGCTTTATCATTTTGTTGCTAATTTTTTTACCTAGTTCTAAAGACATTTTTTTATTAAATTTTTCTTTAAAAACTAACATTCCGCGATGTGTTAATTGTTTATAGAAAAAATCAATTGCATTTTCATCTTTTGGGAAAAAATCTAAATAAATAAAATCAAAAGTATTTTCTGGAATTTTTTCAAATTCTATTTTTTGTTCTACTTTAATTTTTTGTTTAGTTTTATCAATTATTTTATTAAATTCATCAAACTGTTTTTGACTAACAAATTCTTTATCACAATAATAATTCTCAAGGTTTGCTAATTGAAAATTAGTTACTAAAAAAGCATATAAATTCTTTTCCAAAAAGAAATTTTTTTTATATTTATTGTGCAAAATAGTGTTTAAAACAAATTCAAAATCTTCCTGCAACCAGTTGCTATTATTAATCAAGTCTAAAAAAATTGGATCAATTTTTATAGGATTGGGATTTTCAAATTTCTTCATTTGTTTTTTATATTCTTGTTGTTTTTGTTTGGCTTTAGATCTTAAAAAAAAGTATGCTGCAAAACCAAAAAACAAAACTACAAAAATTGATGCTATTAAAATTCATCTTAGTGTTGCGTTCATAAAATTTAGTCTTCTATTTCTTCCTTATTTTCTTTAGTGTATGCTGCTGATAATTGATTTAAATTTTTTAATGCTTTTTCAAATTCTTCATTATTTAATTCAAAATTAGAAAAAGTGTATTCAATTTTTTTATTTCCGAAAAAAAATTCTGTTTCACTTGTCATTATAAGGAAAAGTCTAGCTGCTGTTTCAAATTCCTGAATATTAGCTAATGGTTTAATAAATTCAGTCTCTGAATCAAAGTGAGCAATAATCACTTCCTTTTCTTTTTCTCAATAAAGATATATAAATTCTGAATCAAATTCATTAATTAAAGCAATTACATAAACTTCTATTTCTTCTTCTGTGTTATCTTCAAAAACAAATGGGATTTGCATTTTTCTATCTTTTTGTTTTATTTGTATTCTTTCTTTTTTATCTTTTTTCATATTATTTGCCTCTATTTATGTATTTTTCCAAGATAAGTTGTGCAGCTAATTTATCTTTTAAATTTTTTCTTTTTTTTCTTGAAAGATTAGCATTAATTAAAATTTCTGTTGCTTTTTTTGTTGTTTCATTTTCATTAACATAAACAACTGGTATATCAAAATTTTCTTCTAATTTTTGTTTAAATTTTTCAACATTTAATGTCATTGCAATTTTTTCACCTGATATTTTTGTTGGATAACCTAAAATAAATGTATCAATTGAATATTCAGCTAAAATTTTTTGGATTTTCAAAATAACTGCATCATAATTATTTTCATTAAATGAAAAATTTTCTAAAGGAAAAGCCATCATACTAAAAGCATCGCTGATTGCAAAACCACATCTTTTTGTCCCTAAATCTATAGCTAATTTTCTTTTCATTATTTTTTTAAAAACTCTTTAACTTTTGTTTCTAAATTTTCTTCATATGCAATTGCACCTTGTGCTAAAATAGTACTTCCACCACCATTACCTTTAAATTGGGTTAATATTTTTCTCAAAATGTCATTTGCATTATGTTGTTTGGAAGCAACAGTGATTAGTACTTTATCTTTATTATGTGCACCTAAAATAAAAATAGAATTATGATATTTTTCTCTTAAATCCACAGCTATATTTTTAAATTGATTTAATTGTAAATTAAAATTAATAAAATAATTAATGTCATTAAATATTTCAAATTTAGGTATAATATTTACTAAATTTTGTGATGATTTTTTTAGTAAAAGTTTGTAATCTTCTCTTGCTTTTTCAATTAAAATTATAATATTTTTTAAATATTTTTCTTTATCTTCATCTTTTTTTAGTGAAAGTTTATATTCTGAATCAATTTTGAGATTTTTATTAATAATTTGTTGAAGATTTGTTAATTCTGTTAAAATAACACTATTTAAATATTCATTTATTTTTGCATTAGAAGTAATAGCTCTAATTCTAAAAACACCAGTTCCTTTATTTTCAACACTAATGATTTTAAAATTTTCAATTAATTTTGTATTTTTAATATGAGTTCCACCACAAAGGTCGACTGTAATATCTTTAAATTGAACTAATCTAACATTATTTTGATCCATATATTCAGCTTCTTCAAGCGTCATAATTGCATTCATTTTTTCTGCTTCTTTTGTTGTTGTATTTAAATATTTACGATCAACTTCTTGTTTGATATAACTTTGAACTCTTTCTTCGATTTCTTTAATTTCTTCTTTTGTAGGTTTTCTATCTGATGGGAAATCAAATGTTAAACGTTCTTCATTATTATCAGAACCTAGTTGTTTAATATATAAACCATATTGTTCTCTTAGTGATTTAAAAAGAAGGTGTGTAGATGAGTGATTTCTTTCTAAATTTACTCTATTTTTTTTATCAACAAACACTTTGATAGGTTTGTTTTTATCAATTTTTCCTTTTACAACATGGACATTATTAGCAAATTTATCTTTAAAAATTTCAAAAACACAAATTTCATTTCCATCTTGCCACATGGAGCCTTGATCATGTTTTTGTCCGCCGGCTGTTGCATATAAAACTGTTTGATCAAGAATTAGATATGAAATTTCATCTTTATTAGACATTTCAATTTCATGATCTTTATTAGCTAAAAATAATATTTTTGCTTCAATTTCATATGTCTCATAACCAATAAATTCTGAAATTTTGCCTTGTATAGTTGCTAACGAATTAATAACAGTTTTCATTGCCATCTTGTTACTACTTTTTGAAATTTCAGAATGTTTTTTCTTATATTCATCTAATTCTTTTAAATCAAAGTGAATATCTTTTTCAGCTAAAATTTCTTGTGTTAATTCTAAAGGAAAACCATATGTTTCAAAAAGTTTAAAAACTATTGATAAATCAAAATTATCTTTTGATATTTTTTGTTCTAATAATATTTGCCCTTGTTCAATTGTTTGAGAAAATAATTTTTCTTCTTGTTTTATTATTTCAGAAACTTTTTCAACATTAATATCATATGGTAAAGTTTGTTTAACAATATCAGTTAATTTATAAAGAAAAGTTTTAGACTTTATATTTAATTTTAGACCTGCACGATATGAACGCCTTATTAGTCTTCTGATAATATAACCTCTAGAAACATTAGAAGGAGTTACACCATCATTAATAGCATTTACAACAGCTCTAATATGATCAGCAATGATTTTAAAATATGTATTAATTTTAGTTTGAAAAGGTTCTTTTTTAAAATAGTTATCTATTACATATTCAAATTCAGACATTTTTTCAATTTCTCTGATAATTGGTAAAAATAAATCTGTATCAAAATTAGTTGGCACATCTTGAATTATCGAAACTAATCTCTCAAAACCAGCTCCAGTATCAATATTTTTTTGTCTAAGTTCTGTGTAGTTATTTTCACCATCATTATTAAATTGTGAAAATACAATATTTCAAACTTCAATAAAACGATCATTTTCAATGTCGTTTTGTAACAACTCTATACCTCTTTTATCAAATTTTTCACCACGGTCATAAAAAATTTCAGTACATGGGCCACATGGACCTGAACCTAAATCTCAAAAATTAGTTTTTCTTGTTCCTTTAATAATATGTGAAGGATCGATATTTAAATTTAGTCATTGTTGCTTTGTGTAATCATCTTCTTCAAAATAAGTAAAATATAATTTATTTAAATCAAAACCTAAAACATTAATTAAAAAATCATAAGCATATTCAATTGCTTCTTTTTTAAAATAATCCCCAATTGAAAAATTACCAAGCATTTCAAACATTGTGTGGTGCCTAGTTGTAACACCTACATTTTCAATATCATTGGTTCTTATAGCTTTTTGGGAATTTGTCAACCTTAAACTTGGCGGTTGTTTTTTACCAGAAAAATAATCTTTTAAAGTTGCCACTCCTGAGTTAATTCATAAAAGCGATGGATCATCAACAGGTATTAAAGACTTACTTTCTACTATTAAATGATCTTTAGATTTAAAATAATCTAATCATATTTGTCTGATTTCTTTAGAAGATAATTTTTTATTTTTAAACATAATCAATTTCCTTATTTTTTCTATATATTTTGTCTATTGTTGCACCACCGATACATTTATCACCATCATAAAGAACAATGTGTTGGCCAGGCGTTACAGCTTCAAAGCCTTCTGGATATTCAACAACAATATTATTATTTTTTAAAATAGTTAGTGTCACAGGTACACTTTCTTGCCTGTATCTAAATTTAGCTTTTAAATTATAGTAGTCAAATTCATTTTCTATTAAATTAAAATCAGTAGCTAATAATTTATCTGAAATTAATCATTCTTTTTGGGAAGAAGGAGCTACATAAATTTCCTTTTGCTCAATATTATGACCTACTACAAAATACGGTTCCGACATCCCACCAAGATTTAAACCTTTTCTTTGCCCCAAAGTATAATACATCGCGCCTATATGTTGACCTATTATTTTTTTTGTATTAATATCAATTATATTTCCAGGTTGTGCTGGAATATAATTTTGTAAAAAATCACTAAAATTTCTTTCACCAATAAAGCAAATACCTGTAGAGTCTTTTTTGTTGGCAGTTATTAAATCTAGCTTAGCTGCTATTTTTCTAACTTCTTCTTTTTTTAAATTTTCTAAAGGGAAAATAGTTTTTGATAATTGATAATTATTTAATTGAGCTAAAAAATAACTTTGATCTTTTGAACTATCAGCTGCAACATATAACTTACCGTTTTTAACTTTAGCATAATGACCCATAGCTATATAGTCAGCACCATATTCTTCAAGGGCAAAATTTAAAAATTTATCAAATTTTATATATTTATTACACAAAATATCAGGGTTTGGTGTTCTTCCTTTTTTATATTCTGAAATAAAATTTTCAAAAACATTGTCTCAATATTCACTAATAAAATCTTTTCTAAAAATAGGTATATTTAATTTTTTTGCAACAACTTGGGCATCTTGTCAATCTTTTTCTTGAGGACACTGATTTTGTAACATTTTATTGCCTAAAATATCATTATTCACAATCGAATCTCAATTACGCATAAAAACAGCAATCACTTCATGATTTTGCTGTTTTAATAAATATGCTGCAACTGATGAATCAACACCACCTGAAAGTCCTATTACAATTTTAGCCATAATGTAAATTATATATTATATTGCATATTTTGTTTGTTGTTATTATAAAAAACCCACTTTTTATTAAGTGAGTAGTTATAGTTAATTATTTTTAATGTTATTACAAAAATTAAAATTTAAAAATCCAATAAAAATTCAAAAAATATAATGAGATAAAAGTAGGGAAATACTAAAATAAAAAGCATTATCATCATACAATTTAATTCATAAATAAATCAAACCTGCTGTGATAATAGTAAGAAAAGCAATTCAAAAATAAAAGATTTTGACATTATTCTTATTTGTTGTTTTTTTACAAAAGTCACTATGAAATTTTGGATCAACAATAAAATGTAATTTAATTTTTTTATAAGCTCTTTTTTTAAAAAAGACAACAAGAATAATCATAATTCAAATAAAAAAAGTTAAAAAAATGTGGAAAATCAAAAGTTCAATTTTTATTAAATCGTTTTTATAAACAATGGTGCTTTCTGCGATAATTCCAATAGTTGCCAAAATAAATAAAAAAAAGAAAAAATAAGTTAATAATTTTAATAAAATACTTTTTTTAAACATAAATAAAATTAGTTATTATTGCTTTCTAAAATTTTTTTATTTTCATTTAACAAAATTTCTTGAATTTGTTCTTGTGTTAAATTTTTATCTAAAAAAATAATTTTACCATTTTCAAGAATATAAGGTATTTTTTCTGATGCTTTTTTTTGTTGTATAATTTCAAATTCTTTTTGTTCAATCATCTGTTGAACCATTTCTCGTGGTCAATCTTCTTGGTAAACAAAAACTTCACCATTTGATAGAGTGTGCTCAATATAAACTATTTTCATTGCATTTCTGTTGTTAAACAAATCATAAAGCGCTCTATCGCTACTGTCGTTAATAAATACTTCGAATTTTTTGGTTGTTTCTTCTGTAAAAATTTGATAAGGATTTTTTTGTGAATATTGTACTAAATTAGATGAGGAACGTAAACGATCAACTACATCAATATGATCCTGTCATTTATTATCTAATGCAGTTAGCATTATTCTTCTTTCGTCAGAAACATAATATTCTTCACCTAAATTGTTAATCAAATTAATTCTTAAATTATTAAAATAAATATCACATAATTTGTCATATAAATATTCTATTAATTCTTCACGGTGAAACTTCAACATTTCTTTTTTAGAAAATGTAACTTTAGAAATATAAGAAAAGTTGTTATTTAAAAATTCTTCTAAAACTGAATAATTTACTTCATTATTTGCTAAAGCAATAAAATCTAGTGATAATATATTGCGAACACTTCTTTTAATAACTCTTTTAATAAAAATATCTAAATTATCACTATTTAAGATTAAGTCTCTTTGTGTATAAACAAGATCTCTTTGTTGTCTAATAACATCATCATAGCTTAGGACATTTTTTCTATTATCATAATTGAAACCTTCAATTTTTTTCTGAGCTCTATCAAAAAATCTATAAATAGACTTCCCTCGAATTGGTTCTTTACTATCAGAATTAAAGGATTCTTTAATCATTTCAAAATTTGAAAATCTAGTCATTAATAAATCTTCAATTGAAAGATAAAATTTAGTATAACCTACATCTCCTTGTCTTCCTGAACGGCCTTTTAATTGATTATCAATTCTTCTAGATTCAGCTTTATTAATACCCAAAACATAAAGTCCACCTTTTTCTAAAGCTTCAGGTGATGGTTTGATATCTGTTCCTCTTCCGGCCATATTTGTTGCAATAGTAACAGCATATTCTTGACCTGCTTTAGCTATAATTTCAGCTTCAGATTCATTTTGTTTAGCATTTAAAACTGTATGAGGAATATTTTCTTTTTTTAACATTTCATGTAAATGTTCTGATTCATCAATTTGAGAAGTACCAATTAATATTGGTTGCCCAATTTTATAAACTCTTTTAATTTCTTCAACTATAGCATCAAATTTAGCTTGCATTGAGGCAAAAATTAAATCTTTATCATCTTTTCTAATTATAGGTTTGTTAGTATCGATCACATTAACTCTTGTATTATAGATATCAATGAATTCTTGCTCTTCAGTTTTAGCTGTACCAGTCATACCAGCTAATTTTTTAAACATTCTAAATAAATTTTGATAAGTAATAGTTGCTAATGTTTTGGTTTCAGGTTCAATTTCTAAATTTTCTTTTGTTTGTATAGCTTGTTGCAAACCTTCAGAATAAGCTCTACCTTCCATAACTCTTCCTGTAAATGTATCAACAAGTTCTATTTTTTCATCACGCACAATATATTCAACATCTTTTTTCATAATTTTATGAGCACGTAGTGAATTTTGAATTCTATGAACAAGCTCAGAATTTTTTATTTCATATAAATTTCTAAGTTTAAAATAACTATTAGCTTTATCAATTCCACTATCTGTAAGTTTTATTGCTTGCATTTCATGATCAATAAAAAAATCATCATTTGTTAATGTTCTTACAAATAAGTCAGCAGCAACATAAAGATTAGAATTATTTTTTTGTCCCCCTGAAATGATTAAAGGTGTTTTTGCTTCATCAATTAAAATTGAATCAACCTCATCAATTAAAATATAATTAAGTCCTCTTTGTACCTTGCTTTCTTTATCTGTAACCATATTATCTCTTAGATAATCAAAACCTAATTCTGAATGAACAGAATAAGTTATATCACAAGCATAAGCAAATCTTTTAGATTCTGAATCCATTTGCGTTTTATTAACACCAACCGTCAGACCCATTCAACGGTGGACTTGCCCAACTTCTTCAGCATCCCTTTCTGAAAGATACTCATTAACAGTTGATACAATTACTCCGTTGCCTTCTAATGCATTTAAATATACAGGTGCAATTGAAGTTAATGTCTTACCTTCTCCTGTTTTCATTTCAGCAATAGATCCCATGTCTAAAATAAGACCACCTAAAATTTGGACATCATAAGGTCTCTTTTTCAAAACTCTAAAAGTTGCTTCTCTAATGGCTGCAAAAACTTCTACCCTAATTTGTTCTAATGTTTTTTTATTTTGCAATTGTTCTTTAAAAACATTAGTCATATTTTGCAATTCAGAATCTGGCATCTGAGAATATTTAGAAGATAGTGCATTAATTTCTTCTAAAAGTTTATGTGCAATTTTTATTTCTGCAGATCTAGATAGATTTTCTTTAATTTTTTTTCACATATTTGTAATATTTCACTCCATAATATAAAGAAATAAAGACTCAAAGAGTCTTTATAATTTATTTATTAGTTCTATTTTAATAATATACTAAAAACTCTAAATTTTAATTATTAGTTATTTTTAGAATTATATTCAGCTAATCTTTTAATAACTTTTCTATTAATAATAGGAATTTGTAATTGTTGTTTTGTAACTAAATTTTTTAATTCATCTGCTGTTGTTTTGTAGAATTTAGCTAATTTTTGATATTCTTGTTCATAATCTTCCAGAGTTGCTTCAATAACTTCTGATCTCGCAAGTGCAATATAAACAAAACTTTCTTTTAAGTTTTTTATAGCTTCTTCACGATATTGCTCTTCTATTTTACTTTGTGTTGAACCAGTTATTTTGAAAAATTCTTTTAAATCAAAACCTTGTTGTTTGATGTGTTTTTCAAATGTTTGAACTAGTCTTTTAACTTCTTGTTCAATTAAAATCTTTGAAACTGGTATTTCCACTTTAGAAATGATTTCTGCAAAACTTGCTTTTTGAAAATCAACCAAAGATTTTTCCGCATTTTCTTCAGAAAGTAAATTTTTGTAGTATTTTTTTAACTCTTCAATATTACTTACATTATCAAGATTTAACTCTTTGATGAATTTATCATTTAATTCAACTTTTTCATGAGTTTTAATTTTTTTAATTTCAACATCAAAAATTGCTTCTTTATTTGCTAATTTTGGTGAATGATATTCTTTAGGGAAGGTAATTTTAAGTTGTTTTTTATCTCCTTTTTTTAATCCAATCATTCCATCTTCAAAACCAGGAACAAATTGTTTAGAACCTATTACTAATTCAAAATCTTCTGCAGAGCCCCCGTCAAATTCTTCTCCATCTAAAGTACCTTTAAAATCAAAAACTGCATGATCACTTTCTTTAATCGGACCATCATATTCAACCATTTTCCCTTTTGAAACAAGTAATTTATTGATAGCTTCTTCTACATCAGCATCTGTCGTTTGTTTAAGTTCATATTTGGTTTTTAATTCACGATATTTTGGTAATTCAAATTTTGGATAAATTGGATAAAGTCCAGAAATTACTAATTTTTCTAAAGTTATTTCTTGAATTTCAAATGATCTTGCATTTCCAACAACATCATCTTTTTCTGTGATTTGATCATTCATCATAGGGATAATTTCTTTTTCTATTTTTTGAATGGCTTTAGATAAAATTTGTTCTGGATCTATTAATTTTAATGCTTTTTCTTTTGGAACTTTTCCTTTTCTAAAACCTGGAATTTTAACATTTTTTATTAAATCATTTTTTGCATTCTCTAATGCTTTTTGTCATTTTTCTTTTTCAACTTCTAATGTTATTTTTAATTCTGCTGAATCTTTTAATAAATCTTTTTTAATCATTTTACTCTCCTTACTATTAGTAATTTTAAATTATAAAACTTTTTTTAATTTTCTAATAAAACTTCAAATTTTATTTCTTTATTTTTCTTATTTTCAATAACTTTGTAATACAAATTATTTTCTTTGTGTTTAAATTTTAAGTTCATTTTTTTTGTTGTTAATGTTTCTAAATATTTTCCGATTGTTTCTTCTTCTAATGGGATGTCAACTTCTAATATTTTATTTATTTTATCAATTTTTGTTGAATAATGAACAATAATTTTGTTTGCATTAATTATATAAATCTCATTTTCATCACGAAAATCATGTTCATCATAAATTTCACCAACAAGTTCTTCAATAATATCTTCAATAGTTATAATCCCAATAATAGTTTTATCTTCATTATTTTTTGTTATAAAAGCAAAATGACTTTGATTTTCTTTTAGTTTATACAATGCATTTTTTAATAATGTGTTTGAAGATATATTAGGAACTTTAACAATAAATTTATCAATTTCAAAATCTTCTTCATTTTTTAAATAAAAAATATCTTTTAATAAAATAATACCAATAAACTTTTTATTTTTTTCAACTGGAAGTCTTGAAAAACCAGTGTCATAAAAGATGTTTCTAATTTCTTCTAGTGTGCTTTCATACTTAATAGATGTTGTTTTTCTAAGTCTTGTATAATGTTTGTGAACCTTAATAGAGTCAAAATCTAATGCTCGTTTTGTTAAAAGTGACTCTT